>NZ_JBNHFI010000015.1:0-87190 GCF_059090085.1 Arthrobacter sp. K4-10C
CCCTGCGCCCAGCCCGTCGGCCGGGACCCCTGCTGCGGCCTGCTCCCGCCGCTGCGCCTGATCAAACGCGACGCTGATCTCGGCCTGCCGGGCAGCAGCCAGCGACTTCACATCCTCCAGCGCCCGCAGCTGGTCAATCATCCCCGCACCATCGCCGGCGACACGGAAAGAAGCCAGGACCGCGAAAGCATCAGCAACCGCCGGAACACCACCGCGCCCCGCAGGTACCCCCGCGACTACCCCTGCCAACGCCCCAAACGCCTCCATAAACAAAGTCTTCCAGCACCCACCGACAACCTCGGCCACCCAAAACCCCTATGTGGAAAAGCCGCGCAGGTAAACCTGGCGCCCACAGTCGTCGTTCCATCCATGGCCTCCGCGTGGCCGAAGCGCTACCAGGGGCGCTCCGGCCCCGTAGCGTCACTGGTATCCCGAAGGTAGTCCTCCCGTTCGCGGCCCGCGTTGCGTTCGCGCTCCGCCTGCCGGGCATTCTCCTCAAGCTGCTCCAGGTGGCTTTGATGCGGGGATGACGGCTCCCCGCTGTCCTCCTGCTGCGTTTCCCCGGGCGCTTCTGGCGGTTGAGCTGCAGCAGCCAGTTTGCCGTTCAGACGCCGTTCCGCCTCGGCCAGGTGTTTGCCCGCGTCCTGGCCAGTGGCCCCGGAGAAGCATCCCGGCGGCGCGGCCCCCGCCACGCCCAGGGCTTCGGCATAGAGGGGGGCGGCCGACGACGGGTCCTCCGTCCGCAGCTTGCCGTCACCAATTCTTTCGATGGCCAGGCTGAGATTGACCCGGACAGTGCACTCGTCGGCAGAGCCAACGGGCACTGCGGACAGCGATTCCTCGAACAGGAGCCGGGCGGCGGGATAGTCCCCGGCCAGGACCTTGGCGTCGCCTGCCGCGAACGGGGCCTTATGCCGCTCGACGACGTTCGCCAGGTTCAGCCCTTCAGCTGCCGCGCCGACAGCTGCGGCGTCTTTCGCTGCATATGCGCCCGCAGCCTGCCCGGCAAGCAGGCCAAGGCTGAGCAGCTTTGCGGCAACAGAGAGCAGAATCAGCACCGGCACAGCAGACCAGAGCAGGAGGCGCCGCCTGCGCAGCCGGCTCCCGTTGGTGTTGTCCGGGATGACCGGCGCCGGCATGGAAGGGGTCATCGGACCGTCTCCCTGGTGTCGCCGGAGCGCCCGTCCAAGCGGCTCGGCCCGGTAACTGATGCGGGTTCAGTCTTGGTGTTAGCCGGCCGCAGGTCCCGGACCCGCCGGATGACCACGGCGGCTTCCACCAGGGCCAGTGCGAAGGCGCCGGCCGCGAAGAGCCAGTAAAGCTCTGTCCTTCCCGGCAACGATCCGGCATTCGGGGTGTGCTCCAGCGCGCCGGGGCGGGCCTGCTGCAGCATGGCCGCCGCCCGATCACCGGCAGCCCGGTGCACATACGGCACCTGCATCTGCGCGGCAATCTCCCGGAGCCTTCCTTCGTCAATGACGGACACTGCGTCCCTGCCGCTTCCATCCCGGACGTACTGCGGGGACTGTGCTCCGCCGTCGGACTCCACCCCCGTGTTCTCCTTCATCCGTCCGCCGGCTGCGGTGCCGTAACCCAGCACCGCTCCCCCGGCCACCAGGCCGTTGTCCAGTTCCATCGGCTCGGGCCCCCTGGAGCTGGTCTGCTCCCCGTCGCCGAGGTAGAAGACGAGCCGCGGCCGTTCCGGGCGGCTGTCCCGGGCTGCCGCGAGGCGTTCGGCCAGCACCTCGCGGGCTGCCGTTATGGTGCTTCCCTGGGCGTAGGCGGTGACTTGGGGCTCAAGGACGGACGTGATGGTTTCCAAAGCAAGCGTGTCGGTGGTCAATGGCATCCGGACGTGTCCCTTGGTGTCAAAGGTGATCACGGAATAGCGGGCTCCCGGCAGTTCGGCGGCGATGGCCCTGATGTCCTGCCTGACGCCGTCCATCCGCGGCCTCCCGTTGCCGTAGTCTTCGGCCACCATACTGCTGGTGGTATCCACCACGAAGAACACGTTGAGATCCGACGTCGACGCCTGGGCGGTGCCGCCGGGCAGGCCTGGCCGCACCAGGGCAAGCAGCAGGAGCGCCACCAACACGATGCGCCGCAGCCAGGCGCGATGCCGCTTTAGCAGGGCAGGAATCCGGCGGCCGGTCATATCCGCAACCGCCACAGCGCCGTACAAAGGGCGAGCCCGGACAGGAGCGCAGCAGTCAAGGGCAGCGCAGGCTGGTCAGAGACAACAGCCCGTGGCGCACCCGGGATGGCTGCTGTCTCT
Source organism: Arthrobacter sp. K4-10C (assembly GCF_059090085.1). Taxonomy (NCBI): domain Bacteria; kingdom Bacillati; phylum Actinomycetota; class Actinomycetes; order Micrococcales; family Micrococcaceae; genus Arthrobacter; species Arthrobacter sp. K4-10C. The sequence continues at coordinate 2,276 of NZ_JBNHFI010000015.1, forward strand.
GTTTCCTCCACGGCCGACACAATGCCCGGGATCGCCTCCGGGTTGTCCAGCGCGTAATAGGTGCCGCCGGTGGACTCCGCAGCCGCCCTAAGCTCGGCCCCGGGCTGGCCGGCGCCGGATCCGTAGTCGAAATCCCCGGGATTCAAGGCGTAGAGGCGCACGGTCCGGTCCGCCGCCAACTGTGCAGCCTCCGCCAACGTCATGATGGGCTCGCCGGACAAGAGGTTGTCCGTGGCCAGGACCACCGACCGCGAGCGCTGGGGGGTGTTCGGGCCCGGAGTATCTCCGGTGCCGTTGTCCTGCTGCGGAAAGCTGTTCAGGCACGATGCCAGACCGTCACCGATCAGGGATGAGCCGCGGCCGCTCCAGGTCCCATCGAGGAAACCCGAACTGCCGGGCTTTCCCTCGAACGCGTCCCGTGCCAGCCGCAACTGTTCCTGGGCGTAGTCATAATCGTCGGTCAGCGGAAAGACCTGGATGGCCGTGCTGTCGAAAATGGTCAATCCGATCCGTTCGCCCGCGAACTCCCGCGCCAGCCCGGCATAGGTATCCACCACCTCCGCGTCGGCACTGCTCATGGACCCTGACGCGTCCAGGCACAGCATGATGTCCCTGTTGTGCTGCTCCGGCGTGGTGGTGGTGAGATCCACCGGACGGGCCGCAGCGACCGCGGACGAGACCAGCAGTGAGACGCAGGCAAGCGCGGCCACCGCCAGCCACCGCCGGTAGCGCCGCAGCGCTGCCTGGTACTCCGGCAGCATGGTGAGACGGTCAGTATGCGCCGCGGGCCGCCGTCGGGCGTAGTTGCTGCGGTCTGCGCGAGCGGCCGCCAGGGCAACGGCGGCAGCGGCAAGCACGGCCGGCGGAAGCAGCCACCAGAACATCAGCTCCAAGTGCTCACCGCCTCCCGGGCCCTGGCAGCGGCGGCGGAAACGGAGGGCAACGGTTCGGTGCCGAATTCGCCCGGGTACAGCGCCCCGACGGCAGACGCGGCAACAGGCAGCTGATGCCGTTCCAGGTCCAGGCGCGTCATCCGGAGTGCTTCCACTCCGGTGGCGTCCCGGACGAAACTGCGCAGCAGGTGGCTGATCTCCTGGTGGGTGGCCCGGACGCCCAGGCGGCCGGCCGCGGCGTTCCTTTCGACGTCGTCGATGCGTTGCAGGTAGGCGGCTTTCAGCGCCGGGAGGTCCGTGAGGGCGCGGGGGCGCGGGTTGTTTGCCGCCCTCCCCGGGCGGCGGGCGGCGGCGGAGACGAGGACGTACCAGCCTGCCACCAGTACGAGGAGTGCCACGCCTGCCCACATCCATACCGGGTTGTACTGCAGCGGACCGTAGAAATCGGAGTCAGCCTGCACGGCGGTGCCTTTCCAGGAGGGCGAACAGCGCGGTGACTACGTCTCCGCTGGCGGCCAGCTCACCCTGGGTGATGCCTGCCCGGCGCAGCATGGCGTTGCGGGCCGTGTCTCGTTCGGTGAGAGCCGTTGTGTAGGCGGCCGTGACGGATGCGGTGTGTGCCAGGTGGCCGGGAAGCACAGCGGAGTCGGCCACACTGTAGAAGTCCCGGGAGGCGGCGCCATCAGCGCCGGAAAGTGGCAGCGCCAGGTCCGCGTCACGCACCGTGAGCCAAAGAATTTCGTGCTGCGCGCGGAGCCGGCGCAGGAGTCCGGCCAAGGCGGGGCTGGCGGCGATCTCGTCCGCGACGACGAAGATAAGGTTCCGTCCCTTCACGGTCCGCGCCACGTGGTCCAGCTGGTTTTCAAGCCTGCTTGGCGCCGCATCCATGCCCGCACCCCCATGGACCTGCCGGAGGAGCCGTTCCAGGTGCGCTTCGCCTGCCTTTGCGGGAATGAGGCGGGTGCCGGCGGAGTCGCCGCTGACCAGCCCGACCACGTCACCATGCCGGTGTGCCAGGTACCCCATGACTCCCAGGGCCATGACAGCAATGTCCTTCTTCGCCTCCCCCGTCCGGGAAAGGGCCGCCATGTTACGTCCGGTATCAGTGAGCAGCAGGAGCGTCTGGCGGCGCACCGCCATGTAGCGCTTGATGAGCGGAGACCCATGACGCGCGGACGCTTTCCAGTCGATGTCCCGCACTTCGTCTCCGGGCACGTAGGCGCGGAGGTCGTCAAAGTCCAGGCTGCGGCCACGGAACACTGAACCGTACTCGCCGTCGAGCATGCCGCGTGCTTTGCGGTGGGCGAAGATCGCCATCCTGGACTTCACGCGCAGGAGGAGGCTGGCCATGCCGGCCTCAGGGAGTCTGGACGGCAGCGACGATGGCGTCGATCACCGACTCCACCGGCACCTGCTCGGCCACGGCGTCAAAGTTGAGGATCAGCCGGTGGCGCAGCACCCGGTGGGCCAGCGCCTTGACGTCCTCGGGTACCACATGGTCCCTGCCGTTGAGCAATGCCACCGCGCGGGCCGCCTGGCTGAAGGCGATGCTGGCACGGGGGCTGGCGCCGAACTCGATGTACCCCGCCAGCCGCTGGTCGATGTACTGGTGGGCGTTGCGGGTGACGAAGACCAGTCCCACGATGTAGTTGATGATGGCCGGGTCGATATAGATGCGCCGGACGATGTCCTGGACCCCGGCCACCGAGTCCAGGGATGCGGCGGCGGCGGGGGCTTGCTCCGGCGTGAAGACTCCGGCGTCGATCCGGCGAATGATTTCGGCCTCCTCAGCCGGGGACGGGTAGTCAAGCACCTCCTTGAGCATGAAGCGGTCCATCTGGGCTTCGGGGAGCTGGTAGGTGCCCTCCTGCTCGATGGGGTTCTGGGTGGCCAGCACCAGGAACGGCGACGGCAGCCGGTAGTCCTGGCCGCCAATGGACGTTTGCCGTTCCTGCATTGCCTCAAGCATGGCGCTCTGGGTCTTGGCGCTGGAGCGGTTGATTTCGTCCAGCAGCACGATGTTGGCGTGGACAGGGCCCAGCTGCGTGATGAAGGTTCCCTTGGCGGCGTCGTAAATCTGCGTGCCCACGATGTCGCTTGGCAGCAGGTCCGGGGTGCACTGGATCCTGCGGAACTCTGCACTGACCGCCTCGGCCACCGTTTGCGCCGCTGTGGTCTTGGCCAGACCCGGGACGCTTTCCAGCAGAACGTGGCCGCCGGTCAACAGCCCCACCAGCAGTGACTCCCGCAGCCGTGACTGCCCCACAACCTTGGCTTCAAAGCTCCTGGAGATACTGGCGACCACTTGTTGTGCCCGTGCCAGCTCCGCCGGTTCGATTCTCGCGGATGTACTGGTCTGAAGCACTGTAAATCCCCCTGGTGGCTGTTCATGGCCGTGCCTGCCGGACGGCTGCACTCCGCCGCCATCCTATCCAAGACCGGGAGCACTGCCCCGGCAATGGGGACCCCTCCCCATCAGGGGCATGCAGGTCTATCCTTTTGCCATGAGTGAGCTTCCAGCCAGTTACAAGGAGTTTCTCGCCGACAAGAGCGAGATGTTCATCAGCACGGTCCGGCCAGTCCTGCTGCAGTCTGCGGCAGACAAGCTTCACGGGGTCCGCGTCACGTACAACCCCGGTTCCACCGGCCACCAGGCCCACCTCGATGACAGCATCCCCTTCGGGGTTGTGGTCGAGGACATCGACTAGAACCGACCCTAGCCGCGCACGGCTCCAGACAGCGCGAAAGAGCTGCCGGCCCCCCTTGCCACGATGACGTACAGGGCCAGGACCGGCAATGAGTACAGGATGGAGAATGCGGCCAGCTGGCCGTACGCGACTGCCCCATGCTGTCCGAAGAAGCTGTAGATGGACACCGCCGCAGGCTGCTGTGCTTCGGACAGGAGCAGCACGAACGGAACGAAAAAGTTCCCCCAGGCCTGGATGAACACGAAAATGAAAACGACGCCGAGTCCCTGGCGCATGAGCGGCAGCACAATGGTGCGCAGCGCCGTCATCCTCGAGGCGCCGTCCACCCAGGCGGCCTCCTCCAGGGACACCGGCACTCCGTCCATGAAATTCCTGGTCATCCAGATGGCCATCGGCAGCGTGGTGGTGGCCATGAAGAAGATGGTGGCCGGCATCGAATCAAGCAGTTCCAGCCGAACGAACAGGCCGTACACCGGAACCATGATCGCCGTGATGGGCAGGCACGTCCCGAACAGGACCGCGTAGAGGAACGGCGTGTTGAACCGGGAGCGGTAGCGGGAAAGCGGGTACGCGGCAAGCACGGCCGCCACCAGGGTGACCATCCCGGTTCCTGCGGACAGGACCATGCTGTTCCACAACGGCTGCAGCAGCAGTTGGGGCGTCAGGATGGCGGCGAAGTTCTCCAGGCCCGGCTGCCGCGGCACCCGGGTTTCGTGTCCCGCCTGCGGGTCCAGGGAACCCAGGACAAGCCACAGCAGGGGCAGCAGGAAGCAGGCGCCCACCAGCAGCAGGACCATGTCCGCAGGGGTGCTGCCGCGCTTGCGCCGGGGCGGCAGCACCTGCTCCCGGTGCGGCTGCAGCGTCCTGGCCGGGGCGGTCACGGCCGCGGCTCCCTCAGCATGCGGATGTACACCGCGCCAAACACGGCGCCGATAATGATGAGCACAGAGGCCACCGCCGCCCCGTACCCGATGTCACCAAACTTGAAGGCCTCCTGGTAGGCCAGGATGGGCAGCGTGGTGCTGGCGTTGGCGGGGCCGCCGGCGGTCATCACCCAGACCAGGGTGAACACCGCCAGGGTCTGCAGCGTAATGAGCATCAGGTTGGTGGCGATGCTGCCACGGATCATTGGCAGAGTGATAAACACCAGCCGCTGCCAGCCGCGGGCGCCGTCCATCTGGGCGGCTTCGGTGACCTCCGTGGGAACGTCGTTAAGCGCCGCCCGGTAAACGAGCATGGAGAAGGCGGTACCGCGCCATACGTTGGCCAGCATCACGGCCACCATCGGGAAGGCGTACAGCCATTCCGGCCGCCCGAATCCCAGGCTCCCCAGCAGCTGGTTGAGTGTCCCGTCCTTGCTGAAGTAGGCGTAGGCGGCGAACGCGGCCACAATTTCGGGAAGCACCCAGGCGGCCACCACGGCCGTTCCCACGAGGGACGACACGACTGGTCGCGCCCGGCGCATCAGCACGGCGATCGCGAGGCCCAACAGGTTCTGGCCAAGCACTGCGGACCCTCCCACGAACATGACAGTGAGCCAGAGGGAGAGTGGGAAAGCCGGATCCGTGAGCAGCCGCTGGTAATTCTCCACTCCCACCCATTCCGGGTTCCTGGCGCTGCGGCCGGTCAGTCCGGCGTCGGTCAGCGAAGCCTGGAATGCCCAGAGCACAGGGCCGGCCAGGAACACCAGCAGGAGCACGACGGCAGGGAGGACCGGCAGGTAGCGGACCAGCTGCCGTTGCCGGTGGCTAAGCAGCACAGGTTACTTCCGGACGGTCTTGTCGCCGCCCACTATGTCAGTGACTGCTGCGTCGTAGTCGGCTGCCGCCTGCTCCGGCGTCCGCGTGCCGGTGATGACGGCCTCCGTTGCTTCCTGGACCGCGGCGGAAATGCGGGGGTAGTCGGAAGTCGCCGGCCGGTACCGTGTGACGGAGACAAGCGCGGAGACGTCCTTCACGAAGGGATTGGCACCCTGGTAGCCGGGATCGTCGGCCACGTCCGTACGGACCGCGATCTGCGAGCTCTCCACGGTGAACGTGAGGGAGTTCTTCTGGTTCAGGGCGGTGGTCAGGAACTTGAACGCCAGGTCCGGCTCTTTGGTTTCGGCGCCTACCGCAAGGGTCCAGCCGCCGGACATGCTGACTGCGCCCGGAGCCTCACCGTTCTGCGTCGGGAACGGGGCCACGCCCATGTCCTGTTCGTAGCCTGGCCATTCGTAGCTGCCGCCCTCCTGCCAGAACGACGGCGCGTAGGAACCTTCCACGGTGGCGCCCAGCTTTCCGTCCGGGAACCATTCGCCGAACACCTTCTTCCAGACGTTCGCGTCCAGTGCCTCGGCCGGGGTGACGGCAAGCTGTTCGTCATAGAGCGTCTTGAGGAAGCCCAGCGAATCCTTGAACCCCGCCGAACCCACCACCCACTTCTTGCTTTCCTCGTCGTAGAGGCTGGATCCGGTGCCGTAGAGCAGTTCGTAGAACCCCTGCATGACGGTCCCCTCACCGGTGCCTTTGCCGGCGTACATGTTGAACGGGGTCACCGAGGGATCGTTGGCTTTGATCTTCCTGGCCGCATCGAGGATGTCCTGCCAGCTGCGCGGCTGCCAGGGGTCGCTGACGCCGGCGGCTGTGAGGACCTTCTTGTTGTACCAGATGGCGCGGGTGTCGGTGCCCAGCGGCACTGCGTAAGTGCCGCCGTCGTCCGCACGCCCGGCAGCCTTGGCGGCGTCATCGTACTTGTCCCAGTCCTCCCAGCCTTCAAGGTGGGAGTCAAGCTTCAGGAGGTATCCGGCGTCGACGTCGGAGCGCACCTTGAAGGTGTCCTCGTAGAACACGTCCGGCGCCGTTGACGGCGAGCGCAGGGCAAGGGCAAGCTTGGTGCCGTAATCGTCGTCGTTGCCCTGAATGGGCTGCAGCTCAACGGTGACGCCCTGGTTGGCCGCCTCGAACTCCTCCTTGGCGGCCTGGAACATGGTGTCCAAGGCGGTAAAGGAATCGGTCTTCTGGTACGCCACCTTCAGGGTCTTGGACCCCTGATCCGGAGTACCCGGGGTACAGGCCGCCAGTGCAACCAGTGCCGCAGCGATCAAGGACATGCTCTTCAGGGCCCGGCGACGCATGGTGCTCCATTCGGTCTAGAGCTGCGGCCCCGTTGTCAGCGGGCCCCAGCCGCGGCAATATGCACATGCTAGATGGGAGGGGGGCCGCAATCAAGGCGCGCGGCCAATGCGTCGCTCAGCTCTCCAGCAGCAGCCGCTGGGCGCGGGGGGCCAGCGTGTGTTCAAGCACCAGTGAAGCTGCGCCAATGGCGCCCACGTCCTCCCCCACGCCGGTGCCCACCACCTCGATCGGGTGGATCAGCCTGGCGGCACTGTTGCCGTCCAGCAGCGGGGGTACCTTCTCCAGGAAGCGTTCAGCCATGCCGCTCCAGAAGGGGCCGCCGAAGACCACCCGCTCGACGTCCAGGGTGTTGGTGACCACCGACACCGCCCTGGCAACCAGCACGGCCGACTTGTCGATGATGGCGGCCGCGCGCTGGTCGCCGCCGTCAGCAAGTTCGCACAGCCTGGCGAAGCTCTGCTGTATTTCGGCTCCGCTGTTTCCGGAGCGGGAACTGTCCAGGATGCCGGCGGCCTCAGCTTCGGCGACCAGGACCTGCGGGATGCAGGATGACTTTACGCACCCCCGCAGCCCGCAATCGCACTGCGGCCCGTCCGGGTCCACGACGATGTGGCCGATTTCGCCGGCGTTGCCGGAAGTGCCCCGTACTACCTCGTCGTTGAGCACGATGCCGCAGCCGATGCCCGTCCCCATGTACATGAAGACAAAGCTGCCGGCACCGCTGGGCCCGCCGGCCCACGTTTCGGCAACCGCTGCGCTGGTGACGTCCTTGTCCACCAGGACGGAGTAGCCCGTGGCGTCGGACAGCGCGTTGCGCAGCTCCACCCTGTCCCAGCCGGGCAACAGCGGTGGATCCACCACAGTCCCGTTGTCCAGGTCGATGGGCCCCGGAGCTGCAACCCCCAGGCCCGCGATCCTGTCCCGCTCCACGCCGGAGTCCTCCACCAGCTGCGAGATCTCAGCAGCGATGGTGCTGATGACCGCTGTGGGATCATTTCCGCCCGGCGTTTTAATCCGCGAGTGGCGCACCACCGCCCCCACCAGGTCAAGGACCACGAAGGTGGTTACGGCGGGGTCCAGGTGCACGCCCAGGGCGTACATTCCACGAGGGTTGAGGCGGAGAATTGTGCGCGGTTTTCCAGGTCCGCTGCCTTCCTTGCCGGCTTCAACGATGAGGTTTTGGTCCAGGAGGCGGCGGGAGATATTGGAAATGGTCTGCGGCGACAGTCCAACGATCTGTGCGAGCTCCACCCGGCTCAGGCCGCCGGCCGACCTGCGGATGGCATCGAGGATCACCGTGAGGTTGAAGTCGCCCATCCTGGGCAGGTTGGTTCCGCGCCTCGGTGACGATTGGCGGATCTCGGTCACGGTGTCCCCTAAACATCTTTGGCCATGGTTGTGGTGCTGCTTGAATGGTACGTTACGCGTGGGCGCAGACCCATAGGGCGGGACAGCGGCGCGGCGGCCTTGCGGATACATTTACCGGACGCTGCGCCTGACGCTCCTGGTCACCAGGAACTTGGGGTTTTGCCCCTTGACGGCGGTGGGGCCAACATGCCGCTCCAGCGCCGGGAGATAGGGCAGGTGGCGGTTGAACACTGTCCACAGCTCGCCCTCCGGCGCGAGGACACGGCCGGCGGCTTCGATCATCTTCAGCCCGGCGCCCGCATGGACGCCTGCACCGACGTGGAAGGGCGGATTGAGCAGCACCAGGTCTGCGCTGCCGGCGTCCATGGTGCTGAGGGCGTCATCCTGCAGGACCCGAATGCGGTCTTGGAGTCCGTTCACGCGGGCGGTTGCCAGGGCGGAGGCCACGGCAGCGGCGGACTGGTCTGTGGCGGTCACGGTTGATCCCGGCGAGTGCCGGGCGTATACGGCGGCGAGGATACCCGTGCCGCAGCCAAGGTCGATTGCGTGGCGGGCGGGCGTCATGGCGGGCAGGAAGGTCAGCAGGAAACGGGTGCCGATGTCCAGTTTCGGGCCGGCAAAGACCGCCCCGTGGGCTGCCACGTCAAGGTCCAGTTCGGCAACGTGTTCGACGACGGGAAAGCGGTCCTGCTCCGGGCTTGCCTTCACGCCCGTGGCCACGATGATTCGGGACTTTTGCCGGGCGAGCTGCGGCTGGACCGAATCGAAGTACTTTTCGAGGACGGTGTTCATACCGAGGGTCATGTGCTTCACCCGTCCGCCGGCCAGCAGCGTTACACCGGCCGGCGCATGCCTGGCGACCGCCGCCGCAATTTCGTCCAGCTCGGCCAAAGTCTTCGGCAGCTGCAGGAGCACGGTCTGCGCGTCCGCCAGGAGCCCGGGGCCAAGCGGCACCTGCTCAAAGCCCGGCACCGTGGCCGCGCCGCCGTCGTGCGCGCTGGCAGCCCGCCAGGCCTCCGCGTTCAGGCGCAGCGCCCGCTCCCCGGTAACCAGGTCCTGGTGCACCCGGACCGTGCCGGGGGCCAGCACGGCAAGCGCTCCCAGGGTCAGGGCGCCGTAGCGGTCACCGACAACGGCAAGCGTACTGCCCGCAGCCACATGCTCTGCTGCCTTCTCCAGCAGCAACGAGTCAGTGGCATCCCAGGCCTGGAGGTTGGGTGCCTCGACATCGGGCCGCCGCCGGAGCACCCGGAAGACGTCCTCAAGACGGTTGGTTGCCACTGTTTCCTGCTGCTTTCTGCTGTTCCTGCTGCCGTGCGCCTGTGTTGTTGCGGCCGGGTCAGCCCCACGTTACCGTTTCCGCGGCAGGAGCTATCCCGGGGAGCTTCAGGATGGCGGCAACGGCCGCGCGGCCTGCCCGGTTGGCGCCAATGGTGGACGACGACGGCCCGTAGCCCACCAGGTGCACGCGCGGTTCGGCCGCCACCTGCGTCCCGTCCATGACAATTCCCCCGCCAGGCTCCCTCAGGTGCAGCGGCGCGAGATGCTCAAGCTCCGCCCGGAAGCCGGTGGCCCAGAGGATGACGTCGGCCTTCAGGAAGCTTCCGCCGGCCAGGCGGACACCGTCCGGCTCGATGGCCGTGAACATGGGTTGCCGGTCCAGGGCGCCGCGCGCGGCCGCGGCCCGGAGCGCGGGCGTCCAGATCAGCCCCGTCACCGCCACCACGCTTTGCGGGGGCAGCCCCTTGCGGACTCGTTCCTCCACGAGCGCCACGGCGTCATGTCCCGCCCGGGCGTCGAACTCCGCGTCGCGCCACACCGGCTCCTGCCTGGTGAACCAGCTGGTGGAGGTCACCTGCGAAATTTCGTCGAGGAGCCCGACGGCGGAGATCCCGCCGCCCACCACGATGACGTGCCGCCCCGCGAACTCCTCGGCGGTGACGTAGTGGGCCACGTGGAGTTGCCTGCCGCGGAAGGTGGACTGCCCCGGGTAGATGGGCCAGAACGGCCGCGTCCAGGTTCCCGTCGCGTTGATGACCGCCTTTGCTGCCCAGCCGCCGTCGGATGTTGAAATGGCCAGCCTGCCTGCCGGGTCGTTGTCTTCGCGGCTGACCGTGCGGACTTTGACAGGGCGCCGGACGGCCAAGCCGAGTTCCTCCTCGTAATCGCGGAAGTAGCGGGTAAGGAATTCCGAGCTGGGTTCGCGGGGATCGACGGCGGGTTTGGCAACGCCGGGGAGGTCGCTGATCCCGTTGACGGTGGCCATCCGGAGGCTTTTCCACCGGTGCCGCCACGCACCTCCGGGCCCTTCTTCGGCGTCGAGCACCACATAGTCAAGCCCGCGGCGCTGAAGGTGGTAGGCGGCGGAGAGGCCCGCCTGGCCCGCACCGATCACAACGACGTCGGTTCGGGCAGAATTCACTCCCCCATGATAGTCGGGCGGGGGGTTCTGGCTTTAGGGTTGGCCCATGGAACCGGCCCGGAGGGCATGGGAAACAGTACCCGGGGCGGCCCGGGCGGAAGAGGAAGGCAGCCACCATGACTAGAGACCGGGGGGCGGCAGCAAGGCTGGCCAAGGCGTTGGGAATCGTCCTGGGCACGGAGCAGATACCACTGCGCCTGAGGGCGTGGGATGGCTCGGAAGCCGGACCGGACGGGGCGCCCGTGCTGGAGTTCCGTTCACGGCGTGCCCTTCGCAGGATGCTGTGGTCGCCTGGCCAGTTGGGGCTGAGCCGGGCTTACGTGTCCGGCGAGATCGATGCGCCGGGCGATATCTTCGAGGCCTTCTCCGCACTGAGTTCGGCCGGCAAGTTCGCAGAACCCGGCCCGTTCCGGCCTCCTGCCGCCGCCGAACTGTGGACCCTGGTCCGTACGGCCATCCGGCTGGGAGCCGTTGGCCCCAACCCTGCCCCGCCGCCCGAAGAAGCACGCATCGGCCGCAAGGGCAGGCTGCACTCGCGCCGCCGTGACTCGGCCGCCATCTCACACCACTACGACGTCGGCAACGACTTTTATGCCCTGGTGCTGGGACCGTCAATGGTTTACTCATGCGCGGTATGGCCCGGGGATACCGACGCTGCCGGTGGCGGGGCTGGAGGCCGGGAGCTGGTGGACGGGCTGGACGCGGCGCAGGAAGCGAAGCTTGACCTGGTCTGCCGGAAACTGGAGCTGAAGCCCGGGATGCGCGTGCTGGATGTCGGCTGCGGCTGGGGCAGCTTCGCCCTGCACGCGGCGGGGAAATATGGCGCCACCGTGGTGGGGGTAACGCTGTCCGCTGAGCAGGCCATCCTGGCCCGGAAACGGGCTGCCGATGCCGGACTGACGGAGAAGGTGGACATCCGGATCCAGGATTACCGGGATATCCCGGATGGGCCCTTCGATGCCATCAGTTCCATCGGGATGTCGGAGCATGTGGGGCGTGAACAGACGCCCGGCTACGCGGCGGCCCTGTTCGCCCTGCTCCGGCCCGGCGGCCGCCTGCTCAACCATGCCATCTCCTGGAACGCCGGCCCCACCAAACCGGACCCCGACTCCTTCATTCCCCGCTACGTCTTTCCCGACGGCGAGATGATCAGCCTGGGTGAAATGGTCACGGCCTTGGAGTCCGCCGGGTTCGAGGTTCTGGATGTCGAGGCACTGCGCCGGCACTACGGGCTGACCCTGCGTGCCTGGGTCAGGCGGCTGGAGGAGAAATGGGAACAGGCCTCCGCGTTGACCAGCCCGGGCCGCGCCAGGGTGTGGCGGCTATATATGGCCTCGAGTGCGCTGGGCTTCGAAAACAACCTGACGGGCGTCAACCAGGTCCTGGTCCGGCGGCCAGGAGGTGAAGAACCTCCGCTGCGCCGCAATGCCTGGATCTAAGCGCCTTCACCCAACCCGGGTCCCGGGCTTAAAGCGGAAGAGGAACCATCCCTGCCGGGTGGTTCCTCTTCCAGTCTCCTGCTGGAGACCTTGGTGGAGCTGAGGGGACTCGAACCCCTGACCCCCTGCATGCCATGCAGGTGCGCTACCAGCTGCGCCACAGCCCCGTACTTTCGCCGATCCGGACGGTTCCCCCGGAGCAACCTGACCAGCTTAATGCACTTTTGCCCGATGCGCCAATCAGGGAAAGCCCATCGTCCGCATCCGGGCCCGGGAAGGTTCGCGGATGTACCGGCGGTGCAAAAGAGGGACCCTTGGCCGGTCGGGGGAACAAAAAATCCGCCGGAATCGGATGATTCCGGCGGATTTATCCGGTGGAGCTGAGGGGACTCGAACCCCTGACCCCCTGCATGCCATGCAGGTGCGCTACCAGCTGCGCCACAGCCCCGGATTGCTGCTCCTGAACCGTTCTTCCGGGTTTCCCCGAAGCAACTCAAATATCTTAGAACAGCAATTCCGAAAATTCCAAATCGGGAATATTCCCCGGTCTGGAGGGCCGGTTACTCGCTGTCGGAAGCTGCCGCGGCCTTCGCCGATGCGTCGTCCCCGAGCTGGAGGTCCACTACTGGGCAGTCCTTCCAGAGGCGCTCGAGTGCGTAGAACACGCGGTCCTCTTCGTGCTGGACGTGGATGACAATGTCGGAGTAATCCAGCAGTACCCAGCGCCCACCGGAACGGCCTTCCCGGCGTACCGGCCGCAGGTCCTGCTTAGCCAACTCCTCCTCGATGCCGTCGACAATGGCGTTGACCTGGCGTTCGCTTGGCGCGGATGCGATGAGGAATACATCGGCCAGAGCCAACCGCTCACTGACGTCGAGGGCGACGATATCCTGGGCTATCTTGTCCGCGGCTGCCCTTGCGGCGGTGCGGGCTATGGTGATGGATGAATCTGATGCAGTCACGGGACTCCTTGTTGATTAAAAGTGTTGCTGCTGACCGGTCAGCGGGACATGCCGCTGATGATCAGGAAAATGCCTGAGATGAGCGCCACAACGCCGAAAAGCAGGATGCAGAGCTGCAGCATACGGTTCCGCTTCGCCCTGGCCAGTCCGGCCGTGGCCGCGTCCAGGGGATCGAGTCCGTACGCCGAGCTGGCTGGAATCCTGGGGAGTTCCTCTACGAGGTCCTCCGAGTGGTTGTCAGCGAATACCACCGGCTTGGGACGGGTGGCCGCCCGGGCAGCAGCCTCGGCACGGGCGATAACCTGCGAGCGGCCTGATACCCCATCCGCCGTGGCGGGGTTGGGACGGCTGGCGGGGCGCCGCTTACCGGACCCTGCAGGCTGGACTTTGCTGCCGGGACGCGTGGTGACGGGAACGTGGGAGGTTGCGGGCGGCTTCATGACCGGTCGGTCAACGCCCGGCACCTGCACAAACTCCAGGGGCGTTACCATCGCCAGGTTGTTGGCGGTTGACGGGCCCGGACGGTCCTGGGAGGCGGTTTCCCTGGTGGCCGCTTCCCGGGATGCGGGATCCATCGCCGGGGCCGGCGATCCTGCCTGTTCAGCAAGCTTCTGCTTGGCTATGGCGCGGCGGTTCATGACTGCGGCGCGCTCGGCGAGGGCGATCTGCTCCGCCAGGATGTCCGGATCGACTGCTTCCGGATCGAGGGAGGCAATATGCTCCATCTTGGCGATCTGGTTCCTGGCCTGTTCCGCGATCAGGGCCCTGGCCGCCAGGGCCTGCTCTACGGTCATTCCATCCGGGCCGGTAGATCGGGGGCCGGCAGATCGGGGACCGGCAGGTGATCCTGCCGGAGCTGAGGTTTTCTTTCCGGTTGCCCCTCCAGCGCCTTGCGCTGATTCATCCTTGGAGCCTGCGGGCGCAGGAGTATTGGATGGTGCCGCCGAAGGGCCGGCGGCGGCAGGCGGAACAATGGGATTGGCCGCGGTCAGGGCCTGTTCCTTAAGCTGTTGCAGGCGAAGCTGCCGGCGGGTGGGCGGACCTCCGCCGGCAAGCTGCCCTTCTTTTTCCTCGAGCTCCTTGATGGTGCGCAGGGCTGCGCGATCCCTGGCCCGGATCTGGGATGACCGTTGGGTGTGGGTAGGGTCCGGGGCTTTTGCGACGGGCGTCGGTTTGCCGCTGACCGCCTGGCTAGAGGCCGGGCTTCCGGCGGGCTGCTGTTTGGCTTCCTGCGCCGTGCCGGGCTGCCGGCCAGTAGCAGGGGAAAGCTGCTCCGTGCCTGTGGGCACGGACGCCTGCTGGGCATCCCTGGCCTTCCGGAGTTCCCGGCGGCTGCGGATGGGGGGCTGTTCCTGACTCATGGAGAACTCATTCAGTACTGGCTGGTTCACGTGCTTGGGAGGATGGCTGGTTTCCGCTTACCGGCGCCTGGGCGTAGAGACCGTACTTGGCGATGTACTGCACCACCCCGTCCGGCACCAGGTACCAGACGGGGTTATTCGCCGCCACGCGCGTCCGGCAGTCAGTGGAGGAAATGGCCATTGCCGGAACCTCGAGCAGGCTGACGTCGTCCCGGCCCATTCCGTCCAGCACGTGGCCAGGACGGGTGACGCCGACGAAATGGGCAAGGGACCACAGCTCGTCAATGTCCTTCCAGGACAGAATCTGCGCCAGGGCATCTGCCCCGGTAATGAAGAACAGATCCGCATCAGGACGCTGCGCACGCAGGTCCCGCAGGGTATCGATGGTGTACGTGGGCCCGGGACGGTCCACGTCAACGCGGCTCACGGTAAACCGCGGGTTCGATGCGGTGGCGATCACGGTCATGAGGTACCGGTGTTCGGGTTCGCTGACCTGCTTATGGGACTTCTGCCAAGGCTGGCCGGTGGGGACGAAAACCACCTCGTCCAGGTCAAACTCGGCGGCAACTTCACTGGCCGCGACCAAGTGGCCGTGATGGATGGGATCGAACGTCCCGCCCATCACGCCCAGGCGCAGCCTGCGGCCGGCACCGCTATGGCGCAAAACGCGGGAAATGTTAGTGGCCCTGCCCGTGATCGTGCTTGTTGGGGTGCTGGCGGTGCGGATCCGCGTGCTCCTCGGTAGCCGTGTGGCGGTTGCCGAGGTTGGTGTAGGACAGGGTGATGAACATGAGCACCAGGAAGATGGCGAAGATGACCACACCGAAGACCCACGGCTCAGCCCACAGCGGAGCGAGTTCGTGTTCTTCGCCTTCGGCGACGGTCATGGCGATCTGCTGGAGCAGCATGTTCTCCCCTAAAGTTTCAATGGTTGATGGCAGCGGAAGTTTCCGCTGCTTTCTGGCGTCTGGTCTATGTTACCGCGTTGCTACCCGCGGACCTGGCCCTCGCCCTGCACGATCCACTTGGTGGTGGTGAGCTCGGTCAGGCCCATAGGCCCGCGGGCATGCAGCTTTTGCGTGGAGATGCCCACCTCGGCACCCAGCCCCAGTTCGCCGCCGTCGGTGAAGCGCGTGGATGCGTTGACGATCACGGCCGCGGAGTCCACTTCCGCAATGAACCGTTCGGCGTTGGCCAGGTTGTTGGTGAGGATGGCCTCGGTGTGGCCGGTGGACCACGTGCGGATGTGCTTGACGGCCTCATCGAGGCTGTCAACCATTGCAACCGCCAGGTCAAGGTTCATGTATTCGGTGCCCCAGTCCTCGTCAGTGGCCGGCTCCGACTCAATGGACGCCGGCAGGGCGGCGCGGATGCGTTCATCCGCGTGCAGGCGGACGCCCGCCTTGCTCAGGGCTGCGGCGACGGCGGGAAGCACCGTGGATCCCGAGTGCACCAGGAGCGTTTCAACTGTGTTGCAGACGCTGGGCCGCTGCGTCTTGGCATTAAGCAGGATCTCCACCGCCATTTCCTCACCGGCTGATTCGTCGATGAAGATATGCACGTTCCCCTCCCCCGTTTCGATGACGGGAACCGCGGAATTGGTGACCACGGTCTGGATGAGGTCGCGGCCGCCGCGGGGAATCAGCACGTCAACCCTGCCACGGGCCCGCATGAGAACGTTGGCCCCGGCGCGACCGTACTGGTCCACCGTTTGCACCGCGTCGGCTGGAAGGCCCACGGACTCCAGTGCCTCACGCAGCACCCGCACAAGCACTTCGTTGGTGGCCTCGGCGGCGCTGCCGCCGCGCAGGATCACTGCATTGCCGCTCTTGAGCGCCAGCCCGGCAATGTCCACGGTCACGTTGGGGCGGGCTTCGTAGATGGCTGCGACCACGCCCATGGGGACGTTGATCTGGCGCAGGCGCAGACCGTTGGGCAGGGTTTGCCCGCGGACCACGTTGCCGACGGGATCGGGCAGGTTGGCCAGGTTTTCCAAGGCGGCCACCAGGCCGGCGATGCGGGCTTCCGTCAGCGTCAAACGGTCCAGCATGGCGGCAGAGGTGCCGTTGGCCTTGCCGGCGGCCACGTCCTTGGCGTTGGCCGCCAGGATTGCCTGCGTGCTGCCCTGCAGGGCGGCACCCACGGCGCGCAGTGCGCGGTCCTTCCACGCACGGTTGGCCATGGCCATCCGGCGGGCGGCGGTGCGCGAACGGTCGGCGATGGCATGGACGGCGGCCTGGACATCAGCGTCCTGGAGGGGAACCGAAGCCGCTTCCGGCGCTGCTGCAGGCGTGACCGGCTGTGCGCCGGCAGCGGCAGCGTCTACGGAATCGGCAGCAGTGTTGGAAATTAGGGCCTCAGTCATGTTCCAAGTTTAGGCGAGCCGGAGGCTCAGACCAGAACCAGGTCGTCAACATGAACAACTTCGCGGTCGTAGCCGGTGCCCAGTTCCTCACCAAGGTCCCTGGTGGACCGTCCCAGCATGCGGGGCAATTCCTCGGACGAGTAATTCACCAGCCCCCGGGCAACCACGGTGCCGTCGGCACCTGCGATCTCGACGGCGTCGCCTGCTTCAAAATCCCCCTGCACCGCCGAAATGCCTGCGGGCAGCAGCGAGGTGCGGTGATGCCGCACGGCCCGCACGGCGCCGTCGTCCAGGACCAGCCGGCCATGCACTGACGCGACGTGTGCCAGCCATAGGAGCCGGACGGGTTTGCGTGCCCCATTTACAGGGAACCAGGTGCCAACGTCCTCGCCGTTCAGTGCAGCAGCGGCGTTGGAAGTGGAAGTGACCAGGGCATGGATACCGGATCCGGCTGCCATGGTGGCAGCCTCCACCTTGGTCAGCATTCCCCCGGTTCCGACGCCGGCCTTGCCCGCCTTGCCGATGGTGACACCTTCGAGGTCCTGGGCTCCCTGGACGAGGGGGATGCGTCGGGCGCCAAGCGACGGCGGGCCGTCGTAGAGGGAGTCGACGTCGGACAGCAGCACCAGAGCGTCCGCACGGACCAGATGGGCAACCAGCGCGGCGAGGCGGTCATTGTCGCCAAACCGGATTTCGTGCGTGGCCACGGTGTCATTTTCGTTGACGACCGGAACTACTCCCAGGTTCAGGAGCCGGTCCAATGCGCGGAATGCGTTCGTGTGCTGGCTGCGGCGCATCAGGTCTTCGGCCGTGAGCAGCACCTGGCTCACCGTCACGCCGTGCGCGCCGAAGGCCTGGGTGTACCGGGCCATGAGCAGCCCCTGCCCCACGCTCGCCGCAGCCTGCTGGGTGGCAAGGTCCCGGGGGCGCTTGGCAAGACCCAACGGGGCCAGCCCGGCAGCAATGGCACCGGAGGACACCAAGATGATTTCCGTGCCTGCGTTGCGCTTGGCGGCCAAGGCGTCGGCGAGGGCGGTCAGGGACTCCTCCGAGATGCCGCCCTTGATGCTGGTCAGCGACGACGAACCGACTTTCACCACAACCCGCCGGGCGCTTGCGAGGACCCTCCTGTCCACGGAACGGGTTACCGTTTCCGCGGCTGCCGTCCTAGAAGTCATCGGCGTCCAGTCCGCTCTCCTTAACGGGCCTGGCAGCACGGCGTCCGCTCACGGACTCGGTCCAGATACCGGCTTTACGCTCCGCTTCCAGCTCTGCCCGGGCTGCAGCCTTGGCGTCGCGGCGTTCCTGCTGCTCCTCCCGCTTCTGGCTGCGGGTGGGACGGTCGCCGACGTCGGCAAAGCGGATGTCCGTGCCGCGCGGCGAAGCCAGGAGTTCGGCGCCTGCCATCATGGTGGGCTCCCAGTCGAAGACGACGCCGTCATCCTCGCCGATCACCACGGTGTCACCGGGCTTGGCACCCTGCTTGAACAGTTCCGTCTCCACCCCGAGTTTCGCCAGACGGTCAGCAAGGTAGCCGATGGCTTCCTCGTTGGTGAAGTCGGTCTGCTTGACCCAGCGCACCGGCTTTTCGCCCAGGACGCGGAACAGCGGCTCGAGGTTCTTTTCCTCACGGCGGATCTTAAACCCGGTTTCATTGACGGCGCGCGGCCGCAGCACGGCCGGCTGCACCTTTGGCGGCGCGGCTGCCACGGCATCACGGGCCGCCTTGACGATTTCGGCCATGGCGAAGCCCAATTGGCGCAGGCCTTCATGGCTGGTGGCAGACACTTCGAACACGCGGTAACCGCGGGATTCCAGCTCCGGCCGGACGAACTCCGCCATGTCCTTGCCGTCCGGCAGGTCCACCTTGTTGAGGGCCACCAGGCGCGGCCGGTGGTTCAACGGAACCACCTCGCCGTCCTGTCCGGCGTAACTCATGTCCACGGCGTACTTTTCCAGCTCGGCCTCGATGATGGCGAGGTCGGAGAGGGGGTCCCGGTCCGATTCCAGGGTGCCGCAGTCCAGGACGTGGACCAGGGCGGCGCAGCGCTCCACGTGGCGCAGGAAGTAGTGGCCGAGCCCCTTGCCTTCGCTCGCGCCCTCAATCAGCCCCGGAACGTCTGCGATGGTGAAGCGGACGTCTCCGGCCTGCACCACGCCCAGGTTGGGCACCAGGGTGGTGAAGGGGTAGTCGGCTATTTTGGGGCGCGCCGCTGACATTGCCGCGATAAGGCTTGATTTGCCGGCCGACGGGAAGCCGACCAGCGCGATGTCCGCAATGGACTTCAGTTCCAGGACGATGTCCCGGGCCTCGCCCTCGATGCCCAGCAGCGCGAATCCCGGCGCGCGGCGTTTCTGCGACGAGAGGGCAGCGTTGCCCAGGCCGCCGATGCCGCCGGCTGCGGCGACGTATTCGGCGCCTTCACCCACCAGGTCCGCCAGGACGGTGCCGTCCTTGGCCTTGACCACAGTGCCATCGGGGACGGGCAGGACGAGGGTCTCGCCGTTCTTGCCGCCTCGCCAGTCGCCCATGCCCGGGCCACCGTTGCTGGCATGGCGGTGCGGGGCGTGGTGGTAGTCGAGGAGGGTGGTGGTCTGGTGGTCCACGCGCAGGATGACGTCGCCGCCGTTGCCGCCGTTGCCGCCGTCGGGACCGCCGAGCGGCTTGAATTTCTCGCGGTGGACGGAGACACACCCGTGGCCGCCGCTACCGCCGGATACGTGCAGTACTACCCGGTCTACAAAACTGGCCACGTAAATCTCCTCAGTGCTGTTTTGCCGGCGCCCAGAGGCGCCATCACGATTGTAATGCGGTTAAAAGAACAGTGGAGCGGGCCATCAGGCCCGCTCCACCGCTTTGAATCTGGTTGTTACTCTGCAGCTGCAGCAGCAACGATGTTGACGACGCGACGACCGCGGCGGGTACCGAATTCAACGGCTCCCGGGGTCAGTGCGAACAGTGTGTCGTCGCCGCCACGGCCAACGCCGGCGCCCGGGTGGAAGTGGGTGCCGCGCTGGCGGACGATGATCTCGCCGGCGGAAACTACCTGGCCGCCGAAGCGCTTGACGCCGAGGTACTGTGCGTTGGAGTCGCGGCCGTTACGAGTGGAGCTCGCGCCCTTTTTATGTGCCATCTGAAATGCCTGCCTCTAAATTCTGGGGAATTTGCTGAAAAACCTGAACAGTAACCGGTGGTTACTTGATGCCGGTGATCTTGACCTTGGTCAGTTCCTGGCGGTGACCCTGGCGCTTCTTGTAGCCGGTCTTGTTCTTGAACTTCTGGATGACAATCTTGGGACCACGGAGGTCCTGGAGGATCTCAGCCGTGACAGTCACCTTGGCCAGGTCGGCAGCGGCGGAGGTGACCTTGTCACCGTCTACCAGGAGCAGTGCGGGCAGCTGAATGGTGCTGCCAGCCCCACCGGCGACGCGGTTCAGGGTAACGAAGTCTCCGACGGAAACCTTCTCTTGGCGGCCGCCTGCGCGGACAATCGCGTACACCACTTGGGAACTCACTTCTCTCGACGTTTCTAACAAAATTTGCGTGCGGAACCGGCTCTAACAGGCTGGTTTCTCGCTGTGCCTCAACGCCGTGGGGTCATAACCCAAGTGTTGGCGTAAGCACCGAAGAACTAGACTACGCTAATTTCGTCTTCGGCCGCAAATGAGGCTGGCTCCGGCGCGCCTACTGTGATAGCAACCACAGGACAGTGGCACCACAGTGGGCGGCGGTACCGCGCACCATCCATGATACCGCCGGGACCGCCCCGGGAGGCTCAGGAGTGCAGCCGCGGCGCGTCGAAAAACTCCACTTCCAGGCGGCAGGACTGCTTGAAGGCCGTGGCCATGGCGGCCCGTTCAGCGTCCGACGCGTTCCGGCCGGCCTCGTCCACGAAGGCGATGGCCTTGCGGGTTGCCTCGGCGAAGTCCTCGTCGGCGTAGGTCCGGAGCCACTCGGCGTAGGGGTGCCCGGCCGGTTCACCTGCGGCCAGGAACTGGGCGTGCAGCTTTTTGCCCACCTCCGCGTACAGCCAGAAACAAGGGAGGACGGCCGCGGCCAGCACCGCGTAACTGCCCGACGCCGAGGCCGCCGTGAGGTGGTCGACGTAGGACTTTGTCACAGGACCCAATTCGGGCCGGACGGTGCGGGTGCTCAGCCAGGACCTGTGCAGCTCAGACTCCACTTCAAGGCACTGCTGCGCGGACCCGGCCCAAAACAGCTGCTCCGCCTCGGTGGGCGCAAGGGCGCTTGCCCTTGCCAGGATCCGGGAGTAGCCGTTGAGGTAGATGGCGTCCTGGGCCAGGTAGTAGGCAAACTCCTTCTCGGGCAGGCTGCCCGTGGCCAGTCCGCGGATGAAGTCCAGCCCGTAAATGGCGTCCAGGTCCGCTTCAGCAGCAGCCCTGAGGCTGGCCGCGAAAGCCCCCTGGTGCGGAACCGGCCGCACGTGGTGGAAATGGTGGACGGGCCCGTTCCCGGTTCCCACCTCCAGGCGGCCAGCGGTTTCCAGCGCACCGACCAGCCAGGGCTTCACGTCCCGCAGGGCCGCCTCCCAGTCCCCCAGCCGCGCCTGGACAGTGGCCATTGCGGAGGACAGCGAACAGCCGGTTCCGTGGCTGTTCCGGGTTGCCACCCGCTCCCCCGGCACCTCCACGACCTCGGCGCCCAGCAGCCCGCCGGTATTCACCAGCGCGTCCGGGCAGTCCGCACCCGCCAGATGGCCGCCTTTCACCAGGACCGTGGCACCGGTGGCCGCGGCAAGTTTCCTGCCCTGTGCCAGGGCTCCGGCCCAGGTGTCCTGCTGTTCCTCCCCTACGAGGATGGCCAGTTCGGCGAGGTTGGGGGTGATGAGGTGCGCGAGCGGCAGGAGTTCGCGAAGCGCCGCCTCGGCGGATTCTTGCAGCAGCCGGTCACCGCTGGTGGCCACCATCACCGGGTCGAGGACCACGACGGCGGGGCGTACGTTTTCCAGCCATGTCCGTACGGCGGCGATCACCCCGGCGTCGCCCAGCATGCCGATCTTGACGGCGTCGATGCTGATGTCGTCGCTGATGGCATCCAGCTGGGCCGCCAGGAAGGACACCGGCGGCACATGGACCGCAGCCACACCGTGGGTGTTCTGTGCGGTAAGGGCGGTGATGGCGGCCATACCGTACCCGCCGTGAGCGGCGATGCTTTTCAGATCCGCCTGGATACCTGCACCCCCCGACGGGTCCGAGCCGGCGATGGACAGGACACGCGGCACGTCCCTGCCGGTCCCGGGCGGCACGGTAGCGGTTTCAAGAGTGCCGGCCTGGAGATCTACTGGGGGCAAAACAAGAGTCGAAGACAAGAGACATCCCTTCGCCGGTACTAGCCGGACAGGTTCAACGGGTCTGGATCTCAGCCGGCCCTTCGCGCGGCACCCCGTGTCAGTCCCCCAGCCTAGCCGTTTTGCTTCGGGCGCCTCAAAGGTGAAGCGGGCATTGCGCGAAAAGTCCCCGTTTGGTGGACTTTTCCCCCGGTACTTCAGAGGGGAGAAGTCCACCAAACGGGGACTGGTCGAAAGGTGGGGCTCCCGGCGCACCCGCCAAGGGTTACAGCTCGGAGGCGGGAACCCCGACGCCCAGGATGATGGGCGCCTCGGCGGGTTTGGCAGTCCCATCCTTGCGGTCTGCGGAGGCCGCGGGTTCCGGCGCCTTGGCAGCATGTGTGTGCCCGGTGCTGGCCGCAGGCGCGTTCTCATGGTGCTGCACAGTGGTTTCATTGGCGGCACCCTGGGCACGGCTGGCGCTGCGGTTGCGCCGCGGCCGGCGCTGGCGGGTCTGGTCCACAGTGTGGTCAGACCAGTCCTTTTCCTCTGCTGCGGGTGCAGGCGGCTGTTCGGCGTTGACCGGCCCGGCCTCGGAAACCTTGGTTTCATGTTCTTCCGCCGGCGTTTCACCAGCAGGTGCCGGTTCACCAAGGTGGGCGAAAGCTTCAGCGAGCCGGTCCAGGGTGAGGGCCGGCTGCGGCTGCTGTTCTTCGGCATGCTCCACGAACGGCAGGACAACCTTCTCGCCGCCGAAGGTCAGGACAGCCGCCGGCCGGGGCGCCGCGCCGGCGTCGTGCTTGTCTTCTGCGGCCGGCGTTTCGGGCTGGACTGACTGCGCCTGTTTGGCCGCCGCCACCTCGTCATCGTGCAGGTGCGCCGCATGCGCCGCGGCAGCGATGTTGGCAAGGGCCAGCCTGGTGGCTTCCGCCTTCGCGTGCCGCTCGGCATCGGCCGGATCCGGATGGACGGTATGGACATGCACCGCCGCAGCCGGGGCAGCTTCAGGCTGCTGGCCACCGCGTCCGCGCCGCCGTTTGCGGTCCGGCCTGCCGTTCGGCTGGCTGCTGTCGGTCCGCTGTCCCTCATTACGGTGCCCTTCGGCGCGGACGTCGGGCCGAATGTCGGAACGCTGCACGTGGTGCTCGGCGGCAACGATGTTCGCGCGGCGATGCTCCACGGGGTCGTCGTGGGTCACCACACCGCGGCCGGCGCACGCTTCGCACTGCTCCCCGAACACCTCAAGGAGCCCCGTGCCCATGCGCTTGCGGGTCATCTGGACCAGGCCCAGCGACGTGACTTCGGCAACCTGGTGCTTGGTGCGGTCGCGGCCCAGGCATTCCACCAGGCGGCGCAGGACCAGGTCCCGGTTGGATTCCAGCACCATGTCGATGAAGTCGATGACGATAATGCCGCCGATATCGCGGAGGCGGAGCTGGCGCACCACTTCCTCGGCTGCTTCAAGGTTGTTCTTGGTGACGGTTTCCTCAAGGTTGCCGCCGCTGCCCGTGAACTTGCCGGTGTTGACGTCCACCACGGTCATGGCCTCGGTGCGGTCGATCACCAGAGAACCGCCGGAGGGCAGGAACACCTTGCGTTCCAGGGCCTTGTGGATCTGCTCATCGATCCGCCATGCCGCAAAGATGTCCTGGTCCTTGGTCCACTTCTCAAGGCGGCCCACCAAGTCCGGGGCAACGTAGGTGACGTAGGCCTCAATGGTGTCCCAGGCTTCTTCACCGGACACGATCAGCTTGGAGAAGTCCTCGTTGAAGACGTCACGCACCACCTTGATGGTGAGGTCCGGCTCGCCGTACAGCAGTTCGGGTGCCAGGACCTTGGTGGAGGTGGACTGGCTTTCGATGCCTTCCCACTGCGCGCGCAGCCGATTGATGTCGTGCGTCAGCTCTTCCTCGGACGCTCCCTCCGCGGCTGTGCGGACGATGACCCCAGCCTGCTCAGGGAGGCGGTCCTTGAGGATGCGCTTGAGGCGGTTGCGTTCGACGTCGGGCAGCTTGCGGGAGATGCCCGTCATGGAACCGCCAGGCACGTACACAAGGTAGCGTCCGGGCAGCGAGATCTGGCTGGTGAGGCGTGCGCCCTTGTGCCCGACGGGGTCCTTGGTCACCTGGACCAGGACGGTGTCGCCTGACTTGAGGGCGTTTTCGATACGGCGCTGCTTGCCCTCGAGGTTGACGGCCTCCCAGTTCACCTCGCCTGCGTACAGAACGGCGTTACGGCCGCGCCCGATGTCAACGAAGGCTGCCTCCATGGAAGGCAGGACGTTCTGGACCTTGCCCAGGTAGACGTTGCCGATCAGCGAGTCCTGCTGGGTCTTGGAGACGAAGTGCTCGGCCAGGACGCCGTCTTCGAGGACCGCGATCTGGATTCTGTCATCGCGCTGGCGGACGATCATCTGCCGGTCCACGGACTCCCGGCGGGCCAGGAATTCGGCCTCGGTAATGACAGTGCGGCGGCGGCCCGTATCGCGCGACTCGCGGCGGCGCTGCTTCTTCGCCTCCAGGCGGGTGGAACCCTTCACACTGGTAACCCGGTTGCTGGCGACCTGCTCGCTCACGGCCCGGGGGGCGCGGACACGGGTCACCGTGTTGGGCGGGTCGTCATCCCCGCCGCCGGTCAGCTCGAGGTCCTGGTCACCGCGGCGCCGCCGGCGCCGGCGGCGGGACGTCACGCCCTCTTCCAGCAGCCCGGACCGTTCTTCGTCAGCGTCTTCGGCGTCGTCGCCGCCTTCGGCATCGGCGCCGGAGTCCGCATCGCGTTCATCGAGGCGGCTGCGCCCGCGGCGTCCGCGGCTGCGGCGCCTGCGGCGGCTGGCGGAGTCGTCCGCGTCGCCGTCCTCGGCGTCGTCCGCTTCCGCTTCCTCGGCGGCGGCTGCCGCCGGGCGTACCACGGTGCTCAAGTCCGGGGCCTGGAACAGTACAGAAGTGGGGGACGCGGGTTCCATGAACAGCGAAGCGAAGGGGCTGGCAGCGGGTGCCACAGGAGTCTCTTTTCCAGCCGCAGTTTGCTCCGCTGCCCCGGGCTGCGGGCTGGTGTCCGCTGCAGCGCCCGGCGGCGACTGCCCGGCTTCCGGCGCTGGCTCTTCCGATGCTTCTTCCACGGCGGGTGCAGTGTGGGCGCCTTGGGCGTCCGCCGCTTCGTCAGCAGCAGGCGCCCCTGGCTGCTGTACGGCCGCTTCCGCCACAGCGGTTTCCCCGGTGGACGTCGCGTCGGGTGCCGATGCCGGGGCTGCGGCTTTTCGGGTGGCTACCCGACGGCGGCGTACAGGTTTGGTTTCCGTTTCGGGTTCGCCGGCGGCAGGCACGCTTTCCTCAGTGTCCGCCGGCGTGCCTGCAGTGACTCCGGCTGCTGCCGCATCATCGGCGAAGGCCGGGAGCGGTTCAGCAACTTCAACTTTCTTGCGGGCGCGGGTACGGCGGGCCGGTGCCTTGGCTTCAGCAGCGGCGGCTTCAACGTTCTCCGCCGTCGCAGCGTCCGCCGGGGCGTTGTCCCCCGCGCCGCTGCCGCCGTCGTCTGTTCTCGGCGCCGCTTTCCGGCGGGTCCTCTTGGGTGCAACAGCGGCCTCCGCGGCCGCCGCATCGCCATTAACAGCCAGGTCTTGCTCGTTTTCCATATGCAGCTACACTCCTGCCCCTGACGTACCGCCACATCCGGCACCCATTGGGGCACATATTGTCAAAACCCGCAGGCGTTGACAGAAGTCAAGTGGATACTCCCAGGTTCGCACCGGCATTGGGGTGCGGCAGCCCGTGGGAGCCGGGGGATGTCCTGAAACCCGTTGTTCTACGTGCCACAACCAGGTGCCGTCCAATGGAGTCGCGGGAGTGCCGTAAGCTTCCGAAGCCTGCCCTGCTCGTCATTGGCGGTCTTGAGAACAGTCCACCGGACCGGAGTCCGAATGTGGATCGGCTTCCAGCCACGTTCATTCTCTCACACCCCGGCTAAATCACGGCGGAGGCATAGGCTTGTCGCCCTTTTGGCTGGGGATGCCTTCCAGCCGTCGGCGTTACAATCGGGCAAGGAGCACCGGACGAAAAGGACGCCATACCCATGCCCAGCATCTCCCCCGCCAGCGGCACGCATGCCCCGGACCTGACCGGCGGCCCGGACAGCAGTTCAGCACCCGTGCCCTTCATGGCCCGCAACCGCCCCTTCGGCTGGCTGCTGTTGTTCACCGGCGCCGTCGGCTGGCTGGCCTCCGGAACCCTCGTCCTGGAAAAGCTCGCAGTGCTCCAGGACCCCAACCACACCACAGTGTGTGACGTTAATCCCTGGATCTCCTGCGGGGACGTGATGAAGACCTGGCAGAGTTCCCTGTTCGGCTTCCCCAACATGTTTATCGGGATCGTGGCGTTCGCCGTCGTCATCACCGTGGGCATGGCGCTGCTCTCCGGGGCCACCTTCGCCCGGTGGTTTTGGGTAGGACTGCAGACCGGCGTCACGCTTGGCTTCATTTTCGTGGTGTGGCTGTGGTCCCAGGCCCTCTACGACATCCACGTCCTGTGCCCGTTCTGCATGATTGTCTGGGCCGCCATGATCCCGCTGTTCGTGTGGACCACCATCCGGAACATCAGCGCCGGCATCATTCCCGTCCCGTCCGGAGCGGCGCGCGTGGTGGCCGACTCCGGCTGGATCATCATTGCCCTGCTGTACGTGGCCGTCGCCGCCAGCATCTTCTTCGCCTTCATCCAGGTGTTCGCGGGGACCTCGGGTTTCTAGCCTCCCCCTCCACCGCTAAATGACAGTTAAGGCCAATGTTCACGGGGAACATTGGCCTTAACTGTCATTTCGCGCAGCGTCAGACCAGGATGCTAGAACCAGATCTTGATCTCGCGTTCGGCGGAATAGGTGGAGTCGGAGCCGTGCACCAGGTTCTGCTGGACCTTCACGCCCCAGTCACGGCCGAAATCGCCGCGGATGGTGCCGGGTGCCGCCGTCGTGGGGTCGGTGGTGCCGGCCAGCGAGCGGAAGCCTTCGATAACGCGGTGGCCCTCGAAGATGGCCGCCACCACGGGCCCGCTGAGCATGAACTCCACCAGCGGCTCGTAAAAGGGCTTGCCCACGTGCTCCTCGTAGTGCTGCTCGAGCAGTTCGCGGGTGGCGTCCACCTTCTTCAGATCAACCAGGGTGTATCCCTTGGCTTCGACGCGGGCCAGGATGGTCCCGGTGAGGTTACGGGCGACGCCGTCGGGCTTGATCAGGACGAGGGTGCGCTCAGTGGTCACAACTGCTCCAATGCTTTCGTGGGGTTTCGGGCTAAGTCTACGGGGACTGGTTGACAGGCTGGGTTTACGGGGTTTGCGGCTGGCCGGGTCCGGCGGCCTGGTCCGGGTGGGCTGCTTCCCACTCGGCCTGCTCACGCTCGCGCTGGGCTGCTTCGCGGTCCAGCCGGATGCCGGTACGGATGCCGTACCACCAGGCCAGCGCGAACAGGGCACCCACAAGGAACATGGCCGGCTCGAAAATGCCGGTCAGGACCAGGACGATCTGCAGGATCCAGCCCAACCCGATGCCCCAGGGCTTGGACAGGAACGCGCAGGCCAGGACCATCACAACGCTCAGCGCGATGCCGGTGCCCAGGATGAGTGCCGGCGGAAACTCGCCGCGGCGGAGTCCAAACACCGCCAGAGTGGCGAAGAACATCACGAATGCTTCCAGGAGCAGCACCGTGGAGGCGAACATGACTTTGGTGGAGCGGCGCTTCTTGGGCATGCCGGGCCGCCATTCGCGCTGCGCCTTGGTGACTCTGGCCATCCCTACGCCTCCGTCTTTCCGAGCAGGATGCGGGCTTCCGCCACCAGCGTGATGGACCCGGTGACCAGTACCCCGCCGGAGAGGTCGTCATTGGCTTCGGCCCGTTCCACTGCCCATTCCAGGGCGTCGTCCAGTTTTTCGGCGATGTGCACATTGTCCTCGCCGAAGCCGAGGTCCACGGCGAGCTCGGCAAGTTCGGCGGCCGGGACAGCGCGCGGGGAGTTCGACTGCGTGAAGCAGTATTCCTCCGCCATGTCGCCCAGGGATTCCTTGAGCTGGCGGAGGATTTCCTCCGCGTCCTTTTCCTTCAGCACGCCCACCACGGGAACAAGCCGGGTGAAAGTGAACGCCTCCTGCAGTGCGGCGGCGGACGCTTTGATCCCGTCCGGGTTGTGGGCGGCGTCAACGATGATGGTGGGTGCCGTCCGGACCACTTCCAGCCGGCCGGGGGACGTCACGGCAGCGAAGCCCTCCTGCAGCACTTCCGAATTAAGCTCCTTGTCGCCGCCGAAGAATGCCTCCAGCGCGGCCACCGCCACGGCGGCGTTCTGCGCCTGGTGGGCGCCATGCAGCGGCACCAGGAGGTCCGGGTAGCGTCCGGCGATGCCCTGGATGCTCACTATCTGGCCGCCTACCGCCACTGTCCGGGACTCAACGCCGAACTCGACGCCCTCGAAGCGGAAGGGGACGCCCACGTCCTTGGCCTTCTCCAGCAGCACCTGTGCGGCGTCCAGTGGCTGGGCTGCGCTAATGAGGTATCCGCCCGGCTTGATGATGCCAGCCTTCTCAAGGGCGATATCGCCGGGCGTATCGCCCAGCAGGTCCGTGTGGTCGAGCGAGATCGGCGTGACGACGGAGACCTGGCCGTCACCCACATTCGTGGCGTCCGTGATGCCGCCGAGGCCCACTTCGATGATGGCCACGTTGACGGGCTGGTCCGCGAAGATGGCGAAGCCCAGGATGGTCAGGCACTCGAAATATGTCAGGCGGGGCTGCCCGTCCGCTTCCAGTTCGGCGTCCACTATCTGCAGGTAGGGACGGATCTCGTCCCAGATCCGGACGAAGGTTTCGTCGGGGACCGGATGCCCGTCGATGCTGATGCGCTCGGTGACCTTCGACAGGTGCGGGCTGGTGTAGCGGCCCGTGCTCAGGCCGTGGGCGCGCAGGACGGACTCGATCATGCGGGAGGTGGAGGTCTTGCCGTTGGTGCCGGTGACGTGGATGATCGGATACGCCTTGTTCGGCTCTCCCAGCACATCCATCGCCCGGAACAGCGGGGCAAGCCGGGGCTCCATCTTGTTTTCCGGCGCCCTGCCCAAGAGTTCGGCGTAGACACTCTCTACGGAAAATTCGTCAGTCATGGATTATGCCTCTACTTTTTCGACGGCGACAGCCGGCTCTGCGATGTCCGCGGGTTCCGCCGTAAGGTCCACGGTGAGGGTTTCCCCCTTGACCAGGTCAGCGTTGGCAAGCAGGGCGTCGACGACGTTCTGCGGGGCAGTCACGGCGGTCCGGATCCGGTCGCTGACATTCAGCCCGGCGTCCTTGCGTGCCTGCTGGATGGCGCGGACCATGTCGCGCGCCAGGCCTTCGGCCTCCAGCTCCGGTGTGACCTCGGTGTTGAGGACCACGAACCCACCGCCCGGCAGCACGGCGACAGAGGCGGAGCCGCCCTCGGACTCAGCCACCACCGTCTCCAGCGTGTACTCCTGGGGCTCCAACTGCAAGCCGCCGGAAATGACCACACCGGCGTCGTCCACTGACCAATCACCGGACTTGGACCCCTTGATGGCCAGCTGCACGTTCTTGCCCAGGCGCGGGCCGGCAGCACGGGCGTTGACCACCAGCTTCTGCTGGATGCCGAACTCTTCCGGGGAAGCGGTGGCGGCATCAAGCAGCCGGACGGAGCGAAGGTTGAGTTCGTCTGCGACGACGGCGGCGAAGCCTTCCAGCGCATCGGCACCCGGTGCCACCACGGTGAGTTCCTGCAGCGGCAGGCGGACCCGCAGGTTTGCGGCCTTCCGGAGGGACGACCCGGTGGAGCAGATCTGCTGGACGCGGTCCATGGCCTGGACGAGGTCCGGGTCAGCGGGGAACAGGTCAGCGTCGGGCCAGTCGGCCAGGTGTACGGACCGGCCACCGGTGAGCCCCCGCCAGATCTCCTCGGTGACCAGGGGCAACAGCGATGCGGCGGCGCGCGAAACGGTCTCCAATGCGGTGTACAGGGCGTCGAACGCGTCCTGGTCCTCGTCAAAGAACCGTTGGCGGCTGCGGCGGACGTACCAGTTGGTGAGCATGTCCAGGTATCCGCGGAGCTCGTCGCAGGCACCGGAGATGTCATAGGTGTCCAGCTGCCCGGTCATGTTCCGGACCAGCCCGCCGGTGTTGGCCAGGAGGTACTGGTCCAGGGTGTCCGTGTAGCCGTCGTACCGCAGCTTCGCCTCGTAGCCGGCGCCCCCGTTGGCGGCATTGGTGTAGAGGGTGAAGAAGCTGTACACGTTCCACAGCGGAAGGATGACCTGCCGGACGCCGTCGCGGATGCCCTGTTCCGTGACGATCAGGTTGCCGCCGCGCAGGATGGGGCTGGACATCAGGAACCAGCGCATGGCGTCGGAACCGTCGCGGTCCAGCACCTCTGACACGTCGGGGTAGTTCCGCAGGCTCTTGGACATCTTCTGCCCATCGGAGCCCAGCACAATGCCGTGGCTGATGACGTTGCGGAACGCGGGCCGGTCAAACAGCGCCGTAGAAAGGATGTGCAGCATGTAGAACCAGCCGCGTGTCTGCCCGATGTATTCGACGATGAAGTCGGCGGGGTTGTGCGTGTCGAACCAGGCCTCGTTCTGGAACGGGTAGTGCACCTGGCCGTAGGGCATGGAGCCAGAGTCGAACCAGACGTCCAGGACGTCCTCCACCCGG
Organism: Arthrobacter sp. K4-10C; assembly: GCF_059090085.1. Taxonomy (NCBI): domain Bacteria; kingdom Bacillati; phylum Actinomycetota; class Actinomycetes; order Micrococcales; family Micrococcaceae; genus Arthrobacter; species Arthrobacter sp. K4-10C. The sequence continues at coordinate 32,889 of NZ_JBNHFI010000015.1, forward strand.
CGCATGACGGACTGGCCCTCTTCGGGTGTGCGCGGATCATCGGGATTCGGACGGGTCAGTTCGTCGATGAACGGGCGGTGCAAGTCAACCTGGCCGTCCTTGTTCAGCGGCAGCCGGCCGAAATCCGCTTCGATCTCGGCCAGGGAGCCGTACACGTCGGTGCGCGGGTATTCGGGGTCGCTGGACTGCCACACGGGGATGGGGCTGCCCCAGTAGCGGTTGCGGCTGATGGACCAGTCACGGGCGTTTTCCAGCCACTTGCCGAACTGGCCGTCCTTGACGTTGCCCGGGATCCAGTTGATCTCCTGGTTCAGTTCGGACATCCGGTCCTTGAACTTGGTGACTTCCACGTACCAGGAGGAGACAGCACGGTAGATCAGCGGGTTCCGGCAGCGCCAGCAGTGCGGGTAGCTGTGCTCGTAGCTGGCCTGCTTGACCAGGCGGCCCTGTGCGCGCAGCACCTGGGTGATGGGTTTGTTGGCCTCGAACACCTGCAGCCCCGCGATGTCGTGGAGGTCGCCGTGCTTGAAAAGGGGCAGGAACCTGGCGCCCTCGTCAACGGACAGGATGACGGGGATTCCGGCTTCCTCACACACCTTCTGGTCATCCTCGCCGTAGGCAGGGGCCTGGTGCACGATGCCTGTGCCGTCCGTGGTGGTGACGTACTCGGCGACCAGGATCCGCCAGGCGTTCTCCATGCCGTACTTCTCGTTGTCGCTGAAGTCCTGCCACAGCGGCCGGTAGGCGAGTCCCTCCAGCTCGGCGCCGGTGTGGGTGGAGACAACGGCTGCCTGGGCGTCCTCAAAGCTGTCGTAGCCCAGGTCCTTGGCGTAGGCGGCCACCAGGTCCGCGGCCAGCAGGAAGCTGCCGGTCACGGGGGCATCGGCGGAGGACGCCTTGATGCCGTTGGGTCCCGCCGGGAGGACGGCGTAGGTGATGGAAGGCCCGACGGCGAGCGCGGCGTTGGTGGGCAGCGTCCAGGGAGTGGTGGTCCAGGCGAGCGCCTGGACGCCGTCGAGCTGCTTCGACAGGGCGGACTCCCCTGCCGTGATGGGGAATGTGACGGTGACGGTCTGGTCCTGCCGGTTCTTGTAGACGTCGTCGTCCATGCGCAGTTCATGGTTGGACAGCGGCGTCTCGTCCTTCCAGCAGTAGGGAAGCACGCGGTAGCCATTGTAGGTCAGGCCTTTTTCGTGCAGCTGCTTGAACGCCCAGAGGACCGACTCCATGTACTCCACGTTGAGGGTCTTGTAGTCATTGTCGAAGTCAACCCAGCGTGCCTGGCGGGTGACGTAGCTGCGCCATTCGTCGGCGTATTTCATGACGGACGCGCGGCAGGCGTCGTTGAATTTGTCGATGCCCATGGCTTCGATTTGGGTTTTGTCCGTCATGCCCAGCTGCTTCATGGCTTCCAGTTCCGCGGGCAGCCCGTGGGTGTCCCAGCCGAAGCGGCGCTCGACGCGCTTGCCGCGCTGGGTCTGGTAGCGGCCCACCAGGTCCTTGGCGTAGCCGGTCAGGAGGTGGCCGTAATGCGGCAGGCCGTTCGCGAAGGGCGGGCCGTCGTAGAACACGAATTCGTTGCTGCCGGGTTCCCCGCCGGGAGCGTCCGCGCTGCGCTGGTCGATGCTGGCCTGGAAGGTACCGTCCTGGTCCCAGTACTTCAGGATGCGCTCTTCGATCTCCGGGAACTTCACGGAGGCTGTGACGCCTGCACGGCTTGTGCCGGTGCCGGTGGTGGAGGCTGAGACCTTGGGGTAATACGTCATTCTCGACATCCTGGGTTGGGCGTGGCGAACCGCCGGCGGGTGCCGGCCGTTCCGTTCAGGATGCGAGGACGGCTGCCGTGCTGTCCGGGGACTGCACGCTCACCGCGGTACCACCTCACTTACCGCCGCTCCCTGGTCCTGCGGACCAGCCGGCGCGACGGCCTCTCATTACTGCTGTGACGGGCTTACCCGTCCGGTTCTACTGGCGCGGCTGCCAGGTACTGGTTTTCCGCGTGTTCTTCCGGAAGCTCACCGGTGATTGCCGGGTCGTAGCCGGTTACGAGTCTACTATTGCCGCGGCGTCCTGTGCCATTCCGGGTGGTCCATTCCCGATAATGGGCTATGCGCAGGTTGGGTTTGGCAGCGGTGGTGGTCCTTGCCCTGCCCGGTGCCGCCCTGACGGTGCTGCGCCTGGTCCCGTGGGACGTGGGTACCCCCTGGATGCAGTTGCTCGCGTTCTTTCCCGCGACGCTGTTGCCGACGGCGGCCGCCCTTGCCGGTGCGCTGGTGGCCCTGGTCCGCCATGCCGGCACCGGCAGGGTGGTGGTGGCCTCGCTGGCCGTGGCGCTGCTGGCGGTCCAGGTTGGCCTGGTGGCGCCCCGTGTGCTGGCTGAGGTCCCGCCTCAGGTGGCGAACCGGGCTGCTGCGCAGGGCCCGGACAGGGAGGGGGGCCGGCTCCTGACGGTGATGGCACTCAACGTGGGCTCAACGGGAATCGATGCGGGCGCGCTGCTTTCGGAGGTGCGGCGCCGGAACGTGGATGTCCTCGCCCTGCCGGAGCTGGCGCCTGCTGGCCTGGAGGCGCTCGACGGCGCCGGGCTGGCCTCCGAACTGCCCCACCGGGTCCTTGATGTGGACTGGGCGGGAACCGGCAGCGCACTGTTCGCACGCTTTCCCCTGCAGCGCCAGGAACGCGTCCCCGGCTCCGTGTTCTACCAGAGCCAGGCAGTGGCCGACGTTCCGGGCGCCGGCACCCGCCTGCGCCTGACGGCCGTCCATGTGGACTCGCCGCGGCCGGGGCATACACCACAGTGGCGCAGTGAACTGAAACAGCTCGGCACCCTCCACGCCGGCCTGCCGGCTGGTGCGTCCGCCGTCCTGCTGGGAGACTTCAACGCTGCCGCCGACCACCGGGAATTCCGGGAGCTGCTGGAGACGGGGCTGAAGGATGCTGCGCAGGCAGCCGGCAAGGGCCTCACCCCCACCTGGCCGCTCAACGGCCCGGTCCCACCGTTCGTGGCCCTCGACCACATCCTGGTCAGCGCGGGAGTCACGGTTGCCGGGTTCGACCGCGTGCTGGTGCCCGGCAGCGACCACGCCGCCGTCGTGGCCCGGCTGGTGCTTCCGTAGGCGAAGTCAGCCTTTCCTGATCAGCTTGTAGTTGGATGCCTGCGCCACCGGCCGGATGACGATCTGGTCCAGGTTGACATGGTGCGGGGCGCTGACGGCATACAGGACCACGCCGGCGACGTCTTGGGCCGTGAGCGGTTTCTCCACGCCCTGGTAGACCTTGTCCGCAGCCTGCCGGTCACCGAGCCGGTTCAGGGCAAACTCCTCGGTCTGGACCAGCCCCGGCGCAACCTCGATGACCCGGACATTATGGTCGGCCTCCTCCAGCCGGAGCGCTTCGGTCATGGCACGCTGGGCAAATTTCGCCGCGTTGTACCCGGCACCGCCCTCGTAGGCCGCCAGCCCCGCGGTGGACGTCAGGTTCAGCACCGTGCCTTCGCCCTTGGCGCGCAGCATGGGCAGGAACGCGCGCGTCAGCTTCATGGTGCCCAGGACGTTGACCCGGTACATCCAGTCCCAGTCCTCCGTGCTGGCTTCGCCGATCCGGTCGGCGCCCCTGGCGCCGCCGGCGATGTTGATGAGGGTGTCGATGCCACCCGCTTCGGTGACCTGGGTGAGCAGCCGGGACACGTCGTCGTCCTCGGATATATCGGCCGGGATGGCGACGGCGCCCGTTTCGGCCGCCAGTGCTTCCAACCGGTCGGCACGGCGTGCCACGGCAAACACCGACCATCCGTCAGCCCGCAAGGCCCGCACGGTGGCTTCCCCGATCCCGCTGCTCGCGCCGGTCACCAAAGCTGCCTTCTTCTGCACGTCAGTCATGGCACCACCATAGCCCGCCACTGCTTGGGAACCTGACCGCCAGTTACCCGGCGTAAAACGTCAGGCGGGTGGCGCCGCGCGGCCAGAGCCTGTCCACCAGGACCCCGGGAGCCGTCGTCGTCCGCCCACGGGTCGAAGATCCGTTTCGCGGCGAAGCTGCCGCCTGTTGCGCCCATGGGCGGCATGCTACTCCGCCGCGGTTCGGTGCGATGCAACAGAGCATGAAAGAATTGCCCAATGGCTGAAGACACTCAGGGTACAGACACGCCCACCACCACCCCCATCAACGTTCCTGACAAGCCGGCCCTCGAAGGCCTCGAAGCTGCGCTTACGCAGCGCTGGCTGGCCGAAGGGACCTACAGGTTCAACCCCGACACCACCCGGGAGCAGGTCTACTCGATCGACACTCCCCCGCCCACCGCCTCGGGGTCCCTGCACGTGGGGCACATGTTCTCCTACACACAGACCGACGTGCTGGCCCGCTACCAGCGCATGACCGGCAAGAACGTCTTCTACCCGATGGGCTGGGACGACAACGGCCTGCCCACCGAACGCCGGGTCCAGAACTACTACGGCGTCCGCTGCGACCCCGCCGTCCCCTACAACCCGGACTACCGGCCGCCCGCCCAGCCGGCCAAGAACCAGCGGGACTTCGACGTGGTCTCCCGGCGGAACTTCATCGAGCTGTGTGAGGAACTGGCGGTCGAGGACGAGAAGGTTTTCGAAAACCTGTTCCAGACGCTTGGCCTGTCGGTCGACTGGAAGCTGACGTACCGGACCATCGATGACAACTCGCGTGCAGCCTCGCAGCGCGCGTTCCTGGCCAACCTCGCCGCCGGCGACGCCTACATGGCCGAAGCGCCGACCCTGTGGGACGTCACCTTCCGGACGGCAGTGGCGCAGGCCGAGCTCGAGGACCGGGAAGTGCCCGGCACGTACTACCGCTACCCCTTCTTCACCGAGGACGGCGGGAAGATCTACATCGAGACCACGCGTCCCGAACTCCTGGCCGCCTGCGCGGCGCTGGTGGCAAACCCCGACGACGAACGGTACCAGCCGTTGTTCGGCAAGAAGGTCACCTCCCCCGTGTTCGGCGTCGACGTTGAGGTCAAAGCCCACCCGCTCGCGAAGGCGGACAAGGGATCCGGCATCGCCATGGTGTGTACCTTCGGTGACCTGACGGACGTGACCTGGTGGCGCGAGCTGCAGCTGCCAACCCGCGCAATTGTGGGCCGCGACGGCCGCATCATCGGGGAAACCCCCGAGTGGATCACCACGGACGCCGGCCGGGAGGCGTTCGCGAAGATCGCCGGCAAGACCGTCTTCAGCGCCAAGGAAGGCGTCGTGGAGCTCCTGGCCGCCGAAGACCTCCTCGAGGGTGAACCGAAGAAGATCATGCACCCCGTGAACTTCTACGAGAAGGGTGACAAGCCGCTTGAAGTTGTCACGTCCCGCCAGTGGTACATCCGCAACGGCGGCCGTGACGAAGACCGCCGCGAACGGCTGATCTCCCGCGGCCAGGAGATTGACTTCCACCCCGCGTTCATGCGCTCACGGTACGAGAACTGGATCTCCGGGCTCAACGGCGACTGGCTGGTCTCCCGGCAGCGCTTCTTTGGCGTGCCCATCCCCGTCTGGTACCCGCTGGACAACGACGGCAACCCGAACTACGACGCGCCCATCGTCCCCTCGGATGAGCAGCTGCCGGTGGACCCGATGGCCGACGCCGCACCGGGCTACGACGAATCCCAGCGCGATGTGCCCGGCGGCTTCACCGGTGACGCCGACATCTTCGACACCTGGGCCACCTCGTCGCTGACACCGCAGATCGTGGGCGGCTGGAGCCGGGACGAAGACCTCTTCGCCAAGGTCTACCCGTTTGATCTGCGCCCGCAGGGCCACGACATCATCCGGACCTGGCTCTTCTCCTCGGTGGTGCGCGCCGATGCACTGCAGAAGAACCCGCCCTGGAAGCACGCTGCCATTTCCGGCTGGATCCTGGATCCGGACCGCAAGAAGATGTCCAAGTCCAAGGGCAACGTGGTGGTCCCCACGGACATCCTGGACGAGTACGGTTCCGATGCCGTCCGCTACTGGGCTGCCTCCGCCCGGCTGGGTGCCGACACCGCTTACGAGATTGCCCAGATGAAGATCGGGCGCCGCCTGGCCATCAAGCTGCTGAACGCCTCCAAGTTCGTCCTTAACCTCGGGGCCACGGAAGACTCGGTGGTGCGTGCGGACCTGTCCGTCCTCACGAATCCCCTCGACCTTGCCCTGCTGGCACAGCTGGGCGAGGTTGTGCGTGAGTCAACCAAAGCGTTCGAAAACTACGACTACGCCCGGGCGCTGCAGATCACCGAGAGCTTCTTCTGGCAGTTCACGGACGACTACGTGGAGCTCATCAAGGACCGGGCGTACGGCGCTGCGGGTGAAGCCCAGCAGGCCTCGGTGCTGGCCGCACTGGCCACCACGCTGGACACGCTGCTGCGGCTGTTCGCGCCGTTCCTGCCCTTTGCTACCGAAGAAGTATGGAGCTGGTGGCGCAACGGTTCGGTCCACCGCGCGGAGTGGCCAACGGAGCTGGAGGTTCCCGGCGGGGACACCACCATGCTGGCCACGGTGGGCGTTGCGCTCAGCGGTGTCCGCAAGGCCAAGTCCGAGGCGAAGGTCAAGCAGCGCACGGAGGTGCTGTCCGCGACCATCACCGCACCGGAGGCATTGACCGCACAGCTCCAGGCCGGCCTGTCCGACCTGAAGGCCGCGTCCAACGCCCGGGAGATCAACCTCGTGGCCGCCGAAGGTGAGCTTATGGTCAGCGACGTGGACCTTGCGGTCACTGACGAGCCCGCCAAGGCCTAGGTACCGCAGGCCCTGTTTCAGGGCAAAGGGGAAGCCCCATCAGCGTTTTGCCGTTGGTGGGGCTTCGACTTTTCGGCCATCTGGTGACGTCTTGATGGTCTGGCAGGATCCTCAGATTTTCAGGTCTTCCTACCTCGTCACTGGTAGCTTGTATCTGGCTTTGCCAAAGGCTGCGTCAAATACATGTCACTGAATCCTTGGTTCCTGCGTCCCACTTCTTTCGAAGTGGGTAAAAACCATTCTTGTCCCGCCCGGGGCCATGCGCAAGGGCCCCGGGAGAACTACATACAGGTAGTTTTCCCAGGGCCCTTGCGCGCATGCTGGACCGGGGCCTCAGTCGAATTCCGGCCTCTCGGTGCGGCTCCTCTTGAGTTCGAAGAAGTGCGGGTAGGCAGCCAGGGCGGTGGTGGCGTCCCAGAGCCTGCCGGCCTCCTCGCCGCGGGGAATACGGGTGAGGACCGGACCGAAGAACGCTGTTCCGTTGAAGGCCACCACTGGCGTGCCAACGTCCTGCCCCACCAGGGAAATGCCTTCCTCATGGCTCGCACGGAGCTGGGCGTCGTAGGCGTCCGTAGTGGCAGCCCCTGCCAGGGAGGCAGGAAGTCCGCACTCCGCCAGCGCCTTGCTGATCACGAGGCCGCGGTCCTTCTCGCCGCCGTCGTGGATCAGCGTACCCATGGCGTCGTACAGCGCCTTGACGGTCCCAGGTCCGTGCTCTTCCCGGGCGGCGATGATGACGCGAACCATGCCCCAGGCGTTGTCCATGGACTCCCGGTAGGACGGCTCCAGGTCGCGGCCCTCGTTGAGCACGGCCAGGCTCATGACGTGCCACTCCGTGTCAATGTTCCGGACCTCCTCAACCTCCCCGATCCACCGGGAAGTGATCCAGGCGAAGGGGCAGAGCGGATCAAACCAGAAGTCGGCTTTGTTCTTGGCGGTTTCAGACATGGCTGTTTGTCCTCCAGGTAGGGCGGCTGCGCAGGGGGCAGCCAAGGCTGACAGGGGCATTACGGATTGTGGAGATCCGGTCAGGCGGACTTCCGGCGCTTTGCTGCGTGCGGAATCATGGTGGGCTCCGCGCCCCTCAGCACAACGTCCTCGGTGATCACTACGCTTGCAACGTCTTCACGGCTGGGGAGATCGAACATCACCGGAAGCAGGACTTCCTCCAGGATGGCACGGAGGCCGCGGGCACCGGTGCCGCGCTCCAGCGCCTGGTCCGCGATGGCGTCCAGGGCGGTGTCATCGAAAACGAGCTCGACACCATCGATCTGGAACATCTTCTGGTACTGCTTGACCAGCGCGTTCTTGGGCGTGGACAGGATCTGGATCAGGGCATCGCGGTCCAGGTTGGACACCGTGGTGATCACGGGGAGGCGGCCGATGAATTCCGGGATCAGGCCGAACTTGAGCAGGTCCTCCGGCATGACCTCGCCATAGGAGTCCACCTTCTTGCTCGCTTCGTTGAGCGGTGCACCGAATCCGATCCCCTTCCGTCCGGAACGGGATCCAATGATTTCCTCAAGGCCGGCAAAGGCACCGGCAACAATGAACAGGACGTTGGTGGTGTCGATCTGGATGAATTCCTGGTGGGGATGCTTCCTGCCGCCCTGCGGCGGCACGGAGGCGACGGTGCCCTCCAGGATTTTCAGGAGCGCCTGCTGGACACCTTCCCCGGAGACGTCGCGGGTGATGGAGGGGTTTTCGCTCTTGCGGGAGATTTTGTCGATCTCGTCGATGTAGATAATACCCTGTTCGGCCTTCTTGACGTCATAGTCAGCGGCCTGGATGAGCTTGAGGAGGATGTTCTCCACGTCCTCGCCCACATAGCCGGCCTCGGTCAGCGCTGTGGCGTCCGCGACGGCGAACGGGACGTTCAGCCGGCGGGCGAGGGTCTGGGCCAGGTAGGTCTTGCCGCAGCCCGTGGGGCCGATGAGGAGGATGTTCGACTTGGCGATTTCGACGTCGTCATGGTGGCCGCCGTCGGCAAGGCTGCCGGATTTGGGTGCGTGGCCGGCCTGGATCCGCTTGTAGTGGTTGTAGACGGCGACAGCGAGGGAACGCTTTGCAGGCTCCTGGCCGATCACGTATTCCTGCAGGAAGTCGAAAATTTCGCGGGGCTTTGGCAGTTCGAAACTGCCCAGATCGGCGACCTCCGCGAGTTCCTCCTCGATGATTTCGTTGCACAGTTCAATGCATTCATCGCAGATGTAGACTCCTGGCCCGGCAATGAGCTTGCGCACCTGCTTCTGGCTCTTTCCGCAGAAAGAGCACTTCAGCAGATCCGTGCTCTCGCCAATCCGAGCCATATGTGAACCCCTTAGTATCTTGCTGCCGAGCAGCCTTGCACCGTTGCTGGAATCTTCACCAGCCTGCGAGGACCGGTTTGTGACAACATCCACTCTAGGTCACATTGGCCCCCATGGGTGGAAGGAAAAGGCCGGTGGGGCCAAATGAACTGGCCCGCACCGGCGCTTTACGTACTGCTACCTCGTGATTGCCTGAGGTTTGATCTTGCGTGAATCCAGGACCTGGTCGATCAGCCCGTATGCCTGGGCCTCGTCCGCGGTAAGGATCTTGTCACGCTCGATGTCGTTGTTAACCTGCTCCGACGTTCGGCCCGAGTGGTGGGCCAGGGTGTCCTCAAGCCAGGACCGCATGCGCATGACTTCCGCCGCCTGGATTTCCAGGTCGGAGGCCTGTCCGCCCTGGCCGCCGGAGAGGGCGGGCTGGTGGATCAGTACCCGGGCGTTGGGAAGCGCCAGGCGCTTGCCCGGGGTTCCGGCAGCAAGGAGGACGGCGGCGGCGCTTGCGGCCTGTCCCAGGCAGACGGTCTGGATCTCAGGCCGGATGTACTGCATGGTGTCGTAGATGGCCGTCATGGCGGTGAAGGAGCCGCCGGGCGAGTTGATGTAGAGGGTGATGTCTCGGTCCGGGTCGGTGGACTCGAGGACCAGCAGCTGGGCCATGACATCGTCGGCCGATGCGTCGTCCACCTGCACGCCGAGGAAGATGATGCGGTCCTCAAAGAGCTTGGTGTAGGGATCCTGGCGCTTGAAGCCGTACGGGGTACGCTCCTCGAACTGGGGCAGGACGTAGCGGCTGGACGGAAGATTACCGGCAGACCACCCGAAGTTGTAGTTCATTTTTGTTGCTCCTGATCTGAGTGTTCTTGGTGCCGGGTTAGTTCTCGGATGCTGACTGGCTGCCCGAGCCGTTCGACGTTCCGCCGCCGCCGGACACGGAGCCGGCATGGGCGGCGATCTTGTCGAAGAAGCCGTACTCGAGGGCCTCCGTAGCGGTGAACCACTTGTCGCGATCGTTGTCCTTGAGGATGGTGTCCACGGTCTGCCCGGTTTGCTCGGCGGTCAGCTCCGCCATGACCTTCTTCATGTGGAGGATGAGTTCGGCCTGGATCTTGATGTCCGAAGCGGTGCCGCCGATGCCGCCGGAGGGCTGGTGCATCAGGACGCGGGCGTTGGGGGTGGCGTAGCGCTTGCCCTTGGTGCCGGAGGACAACAGGAACTGTCCCATGGAGGCGGCAAGGCCGGTGGCGACGGTGACGACGTCGTTGGGGATGAACTGCATGGTGTCGTAGATGGCCATGCCGGCCGTCACGGAGCCGCCCGGGGAGTTGATGTACAGGTAGATGTCCTTGTCCGGGTTCTCGGCGGACAGGAGGAGCAGCTGGGAGCAGATTGCGTTGGCGTTGTCATCGCGCACCTCCGAGCCAAGCCAGATGATCCGCTCCTTCAGCAGGCGGTTGTAAATGTAGTTGTCCTGGGCCGCGGGATCGACGGTCGCCATCCGGGGGGCCTCTGGGTGCTGTGACATGTTTACTTACCTCTCGCTGGTGACGGTGACATCACTGAAAATCACTACTTGGACACTAACCGGTTTCACCGACATTTTGTTCGCGCCCCGAGGGCTGTTCGCTGACGGCGCACGATGGGCGAACCGGGGGTGGTTGAACCCCCGCGGAACGCGAACGGCCCCCGGATCTGGCGATCCAGGGGCCGTGCGTGCGTCGTTGTGACTAGGCCTTTGCCTCGGCCTTGTCGTCCTCGGCAGCGGTCTCGGCCTCAACAGCCTCGGTGTCTGCTGCTTCAGCAGCGGGAGCTTCCTCGCCGCCGGGACGGACGAAGTCGCTCAGGTCCACGGCCTTGCCGTCAGTGTCGGTGACTTCGGCCTGGCCGAGGACAACAGCCAGCGCCTTGCGGCGGCGGACCTCGGAAACCATCATGGGGACCTGGCCGCTCTGGTCGATGATCTGCGCGAACTGGTTGGGGTCCATGCCGTACTGGCCGGCGGTGGTGACGATGTAGTCGATCAGCTCGTTCTGGCTGACGTTGACTTCTTCCTTCTCGGCAATGGCGTCGAGGATGATCTCGTTCTGGAAGGCCCGGGCGGTGTTCGCGCGGACTTCTTCGCGGTGTTCCTCGGTGTCGTGCTCGCCTTCGCCGTGGCCGCTGCCCTCCTTGAAGTGGGCTTCGAGCTGCTCCTCGACGACGGAGTCCGGAACCGGAACCTCGACGAGCTCAACCAGCTTGTCCAGGACCTTGTCGCGGGCCTCAACGCCCTGCTCCACGATCTTGGAATCGGCGGCCTGCTTGGCCAGGTCTTCGCGGAGTTCGGCCAGGGTGTCGAACTCGGAAGCCAGCTGGGCGAAGTCGTCGTTGGCTTCCGGCAGTTCGCGTTCCTTGACGGCCTTCACCACAACCTTGACCTGGGATGCTTCGCCGGCATGGTCGCCGCCCACCAGGGTGGTTTCGAAGATGGCGTCTTCGTCGGCGCTGAGGCCGGTCACGGCCTCGTCAAGGCCTTCGAGCATAGTGCCCGAGCCCACCTGGTAGGACAGTCCGGAGGCGGAGTCCACCTCTTCGCCGTCGATGGTGGCGGTGATGTCGATGGTGAGGAAGTCGCCGTCGGCAGCCGGGCGGTCAACGGACTTCAGCGTGCCGAAGCGGCCGCGCAGCTCATCAAGGGCCTTGTCCACGTCTTCTTCGGAAGACTCGGCAGCGGCAACCTCAACCTTGATACCGGCGTAGTCCGGCAGTTCGATCTCGGGGCGGACGTCAACCTCGGCAGCGAACTTCAGGCCGCCGTCGGTGGCGGAGGGATCCGGAACTTCGGTGATCTCAACCTCGGGACGGCTCAGCGGGCGGATGCCGGATTCCTGCACGGCAGCCTGGTACCAGCCGTTGAGGCCTTCGTTGATGGCGGTTTCGAGGACGTAGCCACGGCCGACGCGCTGGTCGATGAGCTTGGCGGGAACCTTGCCCTTACGGAAGCCAGGGACCTGGATCTGCGAAGCAACAGTCTTGTAAGCCGAGTCGATGCTGGGCTTCAGTTCCTCAAAGGGAACCTCAACGTTGAGCTTGACCCGCGTGGGGGTGAGGTTCTCGACAGCGCTCTTCACGGTCTAAGTACTCCTGGGTTTGTGGGATGGGTTTCTGCAAACGCAATGTTTTTGTCCAGGCCGTGTGGTCCGGGCCGCAGAGTCGGGGTGACAGGATTTGAACCTGCGACTTCCTGCTCCCAAAGCAGGCGCTCTAGCCAAGCTGAGCTACACCCCGTTAGTGCACAGGCAAGTCTACGGTGATACGCGCCGTGTTTGCACATTTGACACGTAGCCCATGGATTAGGTTTAGTTATATCCGGCTTGGACAGCCAGCCCGAAGTTTCCAGCTGCTAGTGTTGCAGTCAGAACTTCCTTCGGGGACGTAGCTTAATGGTAAAGCCTCAGTCTTCCAAACTGATTACGCGGGTTCGATTCCCGTCGTCCCCTCTGCGGAACAAAAAGCCCCTCAATTGAGGGGCTTTTTTCGTTCCAGACTTTTTCGTCCGGGCTTTTTCGCAGGGGCTTTTTCGTATCCGGGGTCTCTCCGTACCCCGCTTACTCCTGCTGGCAGTTCGGGCACCAGTACAGGTTGCGGCCGGCCAACTCGGCGATGAGCACGATGGTGCGGCACACCCGGCAGGGCAGGCCGTGCCGCTTGTAGACGAAATGGACGTCATCGCGGGACGGGAAGCTTCCGCTCCTGGCCGGGACCGGCAAGCCGGCGGCGGCTGCTTTCGCGGCGGTCGTCCCGTTGAGGGTCCAGTACTTGGGCGGCGTGGTGATGATGCGGCCGTCGGCCACGCCGTCGTTCATGAGGGAGACGACGTCGCGCCACAGTTTCCGCGCCGCGGTGTCTGTCACGGCAGCCCCCGGAAGCCAGGGGTGCAGGCGCAGCCGGAAAAGGACCTCGGCCCGGTAGACGTTGCCGATGCCGGCAATAATCTTCTGGTCCATCAGCAGCGCGGCCACAGGTGCCTTGCGGCTTTGAAGGTTGGCGGCAAAGCGGCCGGCGTCGCCACGGCGGTTGCGCAGCGGATCGGGCCCCAGCCGGGCCAGCACGGCATCGGCCTCCGCGGCAGTGATCGTTTCGCAGGTTGTTGCACCGCGCAGGTCCGCCCAGCCGTGGCTGCTGGCGAGCCGGACCCGGACCGCCCCCACCGGGGCGGGCGGGCCCGCGTAGGGGGCACCGGCGTCGTCATTTCCTTCCGGGAAGGCCTCCTGCTCCCCCACCCTGCGTGGCGCCCCAATACTGGAGGCGCCGGTGAAGGTGCGGTCCCCGCCGAAGCTCCAGGCGCCGTACAGGCCCAGGTGGACGTGCAGTACAAGCGAGTTGTCGAAGTGCAGGAACAGGTGCTTTCCGTGGGCTTCGGCGGTGAGCAGCGTGTGGCCATCCAGCAGTGCTGCTCCCCCGCGGAACCTGCCCTGCGGGCTGGACACGGCGAGCTTCTCCCCGGCGAAGACGTCCCCGAACTGTCGGGCCAGGCGTCGGACTGAATGCCCCTCCGGCACTACTCGATGACCTCGCCGGTGGCCTCGTAGGCAGCGATCTTGCCGATCCTGCGGACGTGGCGCTCATCGTTGCTGAAGGGCTCGGCCAGGAAAGCTTCGATGAGCTCCGTGGCTTCCTCCACCGTGTGCTGGCGGCCGCCAACAGCCACCACGTTGGCGTCGTTGTGCTCGCGGGCCAGGGTGGCTGTGGAGTGGTTCCAGGCGAGGGCTGCCCTTACACCCTTGACCTTGTTCGCCGCGATCTGTTCGCCGTTTCCGGACCCGCCCAGCACGATGCCGAGTGCGTGCACTCCGGCCCGCTGGTCGGCCACCACAGCGAGGGCGGCGTTGATGCAGAAGGACGGGTAATCGTCCTGGGCGTCATAAACCTTGGGACCGTGGTCCACCACTTCATAGCCCTTGGCGGTCAGGTGGGATACCAGGTGGGCGCTGAGCTCCATTCCTGCGTGGTCGGTGGCGATGTGGACCCGCGGGAAGGCAGGGGAAGAGGTCACGAGCAGAATCCGTTCAGTTAGCGGCGCTGGCGGCCGGTCCGGGAGGCGCCGGCCGGTGGAACAACACGGACAAGGATACTAGGAGTCCGCGGGGCCGGCCTGCTGGGAACCCCCGCCCCGACGCGCCCTGTCGGCCACCCGGGTGAGGACTTCCGCGAGCCGTGTGGCCGAAGCCTGGCTTCCGCTGCTGACTGCCAGGCGCCGGCCGTCGCTCTTGCTGACGACGACGGCGGGGCCGCTGCTGACGAGCATCGCGGCGGTTTCTCCGTGGTTCCGGTAGCCCCACCCGCCATAATCAGCGGCCCGCACGTCCGCCGCGCTGGCTGCAGTGATGGAACCTGCCGGGATGTCCATCACCGGAACCACGCCCGCCAGCAGGACTTTCAGTCCGCCGCGGTCCGCCTTGACGCGGGCAAACAGGAACGCGGCTCCAAAGAAGGCCATGATCACGAGCAGTACGCCCAGCCACGGCACGGCGATGGCGATCAGCGCCGCCGGGAACAGAGAAGCGATGGCGATCATGACAAAGACCGAGCTCCGGGCGTGGACCCAAAAGCGCATGCTGTCCCTGGTCAGGTCCGGATCGAGTTCTTTGGCGATGGCAGCCTGGAGGGCCCGGTCGTCGTCCGGGGACCACTGCTGGTCCGCTTTGTAGACGAAGCCCATGGTCACGCCGAGGGCCACCGCGGCGCCGCTGCCGAGCGCAAGGACAGTCAGGTCAACCCGGGATTCCCGGGCGTCGGCGAGTCCGGCCTGGCCGACGAGGCCGGCCGCCAGGGCGGTGGTCATGAAGAGGCTGAGGAACAGGCCGGCGCCCATCATGATCCGGCGCATCACCACCGGCCTGCCCAGCGGCACGGCCTGGTAGAGGACAAGCCAGCCGAACAGCACGATCATCAGGGCGCCCGCACCAACGAAGGCACCGAACGGGGCGAAGGCTGCGCCGCCGGCGTCCGTCCAGCGGACGGCCAGCGGCTCGGGGAGGTCACGCCGCAGCAATAATGCGCAGAGGACAAAAGCGCCGGCCAGCACGACCGGAAACCCGACGGCAAAGCGCAGGGCCTTGGCATCCACCGAATCCAGGAACTTTCCCATGAGTTAACGCTACTCCGCGCCGGGCGCCGCCGTGACGGTGCAGCACGCCGCGCTGGGTGTGACGGGGGCAACGTGCGGGGGCCGGGAATGCAAGAATGATCAGTGCCGGAGCTGGGTACCCCACCTCCGCAGCCGCAACTTCTCTGGAGGTCCACTTGCCAGGCATGAACCTGACCCGCGCCGAAGCCCGTGAGCGGGCCGAACTGATCACCGTTGACTCCTACGATATCGACCTGGACCTGACAAGGGGCGGGGAGGTTTTCGGCAGCACCACCACCGTGAAATTCACCGCAAGGCCCGGGTCCTCCACCTTCATCGATGCCGTGACGCGCACCGTGCACAGTGTCACCCTGAACGGCCGGGGCCTCGATCCGGCCGCCGTGTCGGACGGTGTGCGGATCCAGCTGCCGGACCTCCAGGAGCACAACGAGCTCACTGTCGTGGCCGATGCCCCGTACATGAACACCGGCGAAGGCCTGCACCGGTTCGTGGATCCGGTGGACAGCGAGGTCTACCTCTACACCCAGTTCGAGGTTCCCGATTCGCGCAGGATGTTTGCTGTTTTTGAACAGCCGGACCTGAAGGCCACGTTCGCGTTCACCGTCACCGCGCCGTCGCACTGGGATGTCATCTCCAATTCCCCCACTCCCGCGCCGGCCGCGGTTGCTCCTGGTGAGGATGGCAGCGCCCGCTCCGTCTGGACTTTCGCCCCGACTCCCCGGCTCTCCTCCTACGTCACCGCTTTGATTGCCGGCCCGTACCAGTCCGTCCGCAGCGAAGTGGCCAGCTCCGACGGCCGGGTTATCCCGCTTGGCGTCTTCGCACGGAAGTCTCTCATGCAGTACCTGGATGCGGACAACATCTTCGAGCTGACCCGGCAGGGCTTCGCATTCTTCGAGGAGCAGTTCGGCTGCCCCTATCCCTTCGAGAAGTACGACCAGCTCTTCGTGCCGGAGTTCAATGCCGGCGCGATGGAGAACGCCGGGGCAGTGACCATCCTTGAAGGCTACGTCTTCCGCAGCAAGGTCACCGGCGCCCAGATTGAGCGCCGCGCCATCACCGTCCTGCATGAGCTGGCCCACATGTGGTTCGGAGACCTGGTGACCATGCGGTGGTGGAACGATTTGTGGCTGAACGAATCGTTCGCGGAGTACATGTCCCACCTGGCGGCGGTGGAAGCCACCTCGTTCACGAGCGCCTGGACCACCTTCGCCTCGGTGGAGAAATCCTGGGCGTACCGCCAGGACCAGCTGCCCACTACCCATCCCATCTTCGCCGAGATTAACGACCTGCAGGACGTCGAGGTGAACTTCGACGGCATCACCTACGCCAAGGGCGCGTCCGTCCTCCGCCAGCTGGTGGCCTGGGTGGGGCCGGAGCAGTTCATGGCGGGCGTCCGGGAGTACTTCGCCAAGCACGCCTGGCAGAACACCGAGCTACGCGACCTGATGGTGGAGCTGGAAAAGGCCAGCGGCCGCGACCTGGACGACTGGGGGCGGCAATGGCTGGAAACCGCCGGCGTCAATACCCTCAGGCCGGAACTGGAAACAGACGCCGACGGCACGCTGCGGTCCTTCGCGATTCTGCAGTCCGCGGTGCAGGAATGGCCCACCATCCGTCCGCACCGGCTCGCGGTGGGCTTCTACAACCTGAACGATGCCGGAAAGCTTGAGCGGGTGCACCGCGAGGAGCTGGACGTCGACGGCGAACGCACGGAGGTGCCTGCCCTGGCGGGCCTGGCCCAGCCTGACCTGATCCTGGTCAACGACGACGACCTCGCCTACGCCAAGGTCCGGCTGGATCCGAAATCGCTGGCGACGGCGACGGCCCACCTGAAGGACTTTGAGGCGAGCCTGCCCCGGACCCTCGTCTGGAATTCCGCATGGGATGCTGCCCGCGACGGTGAAACCCCTGCCCGGAAGTACGTGGAGCTGATCCTGGCCAATGTTGCGGCCGAATCCGATTCCTCGGTGATCCTGGTGCAGCTCCGCCAGCTGGCCACCACGCTGAACTTCTACGTGGCCGAGGAGCACCGGAAGGCAACCACCGTGGCGGCGGCGGACAGGCTCTGGATGCTTGCTTCCGAAGTTCCCGGTGGCTCGGATGCGCAGCTGCAGTTCGTCAAGTCCTTCGCACTGCTGGCAAGCAGCGGGCAGCAGCTGGACCGGGTGGCCGGGTTGCTCAACGGCACGGTGCCGCTGGAGGGGCTCAGCGTGGACCAGGACCTCCGCTGGGAGCTGGTGGCTTCGCTGGTTGCCGGCGGCCGGATGGGCCAGGACGGAATCGACGCCGAACTGCGGCATGACAACACGTCCAGCGGGCAGAATGCCGCAGCCCTGGCCAAGGCGGCCATCCCGACCCCCGAAGCGAAGGCAGCGGCCTGGGACTCGATCGTGGTCAGGGGCGAACTGTCCAACGCGTTGCAGGGATCGGCGGTGACCGGCTTCATGCGCGTCATTGACCGGTCCCTTCTGGAGCCCTACGCGGAGAAGTATTTCGAGGCGGTGCCGGGCATCGTCGAAAGCCGCACGCACGCACTTGCCCAGCAGATCGTCGTCGGACTCTATCCTGCACTGCTGACCACGCAGGCGACTATTGACCGCACGGACGGCTTCCTCGCGGCCCTCCCGCCCGGGAGTGCGGCACTGCGGCGCATGATGCTGGAAAACCGCGACGGCGTTGCGCGCGCCCTGCGTGCACGGGCCGCCGATGTGTAGCTCCACGAACGCAGTGGGTAAGTGATGGGCCTTTCCGAACACCACTACGCCCTGGCGGTGCAGTGGACCGGCAACCGGGGTGACGGGACTTCGTCGTACCGCGGCTACGCGCGGGACCATGACGTGATCATCGCCGGGCTGCCCGTCCTCAAGGGCTCCGCAGACCCGACGTTCCACGGCGACCGGGAACGGTACAACCCGGAGCAGCTGCTTCTCGCCGCACTGGCGCAGTGCCACATGCTCTCCTACCTGCATGTGGCCGTCAAACACGGCGTGGTGGTGACGGACTACCGCGACGAGGCGACGGGAATGCTGCGGCTGAACCGTGACGGCAGCGGCCAGTTCGAACGGGTGACGCTGCGCCCCCGGGTTACCGTTGCGGACGCCGGGCAGGCGGAGCTGGCGCAGGGGCTCCACCACGAAGCCAACCAGGTGTGCTTCATTGCCCGGAGCGTGAACTTCCCCGTGGAACACGAGCCTGTGACGCTGACGCCCTGATACCCCAACTGGGTAGCAGCAGATGTCGTATTGGGGGCCCAAAACGACGTCTGCTGCTACCCAGATGGGGTGGACGGGCCTCAAAGGATTCGGCGAAGCTCGTCGATGGGCCGGGCTTCCGTTGCGGCCACAAGCCCGGCTTTACGGGGCCGGTCCAGTCCGCGCCTGCGTTCGTCCCGCAGGGTGTCCTCCAGTGTTTCCCGCCAGGGCCGCTGGGCCGGTACCGGATTCCGGGCTACGTCGATGACGGCGCCGCAATCTCCCGACACGCCGTCATAGGCGTTCGCGCCAAGTGAACGGTCCGCCCTGATCCATACCGCACCCGGCGGCGGCCCGCCCGCCGTTCCCCGCGCCAGGAGGGCGGCCCGGTGCCCGGCAGCCACCGCCCGGCGGACGACTTCTGCTGACAGGAAGGCGGTTCCGCCGAGGACGAGGATGCGGACGGCTCCACGGTACGGGGCTAGGGTTAAAGGAGAACACAGCCACGCTTCAAGGAGTTTTTCCCGCTTATGGTCAGCATGTTGTCAGTCCTGCCGTCCGCCGCGTCCGATCCGGGCGGCATCAGCATCACGGGGATCGTGATCAGCCTCGGTGTGGGTGTTGCCGTATGGCTGGTAGCAACGTTCGTCATTTCGCGTATCACCTCGCGGGTGGCGTCCGGAAGCAACTTCTTCAAGAAGCGCACGTTCAAGTGGGTGGCGCCCGCCCTGCGCGCGCTGGACCATGAACGGCGCGTGCAGCGCGCCGAGACCATTGGTTCACTGCTGAACAGCGTGGTGGGCGTCCTGGTCGTGGTCATCACCGGCATGTACGTGCTCCAGAACCTGGATATCAACATCGCCCCGCTGCTCACCAGCGTCGGGATCCTCGGTGTGGCCATCGGTTTCGGCGCCCAGCAGCTGATCCGCGACTTTTTGGCGGGCATCTTCATCACCATTGAAGACCAGTACGGCATCGGCGACGTGATCGAAACCAGCGAGGTGGTGGGCGTGGTCGAGTCCATGGGCCTGCGTATCACGCGTGTCCGCTCCGACGACGGCGCCATCTGGTACCTGCGCAACGGCGAGATCCTGCGCGTGGGCAACCGCTCGCAGGGAAACTACACGCCAGTGCACGAATCAGCAGACGGAACCACGGACCAGAGTTCGGATCATGGTGCCCAGAACACCAAGACCGAACAGAAAGCCGGAGAATAAACCATGACGATTCCTGTCGAGCCACAGCGGCCGCGCCAGCTGATGCAGAACGATCCCTTCAGCCAGCCCGGCTACACCGATAACTTTTACGACGCCGTGGGCGGCCACGACACGTTCGTCAAGCTCATCGATGTCTTTTACGACGGCGTGGCAACCGATCCGCTGCTGCGGCCGATGTACCCGGAAGAGGACCTGGGGCCGGCCAAGCGGCGGTTCCTGATGTTCCTGGAGCAGTACTGGGGCGGGCCCACCACATACGGCGAAGAGCGCGGCCATCCCCGCCTCCGGATGCGCCACATGCCGTTCAAGGTGACGCCCGAGGCAAAGGACCGTTGGCTCTTCCACATGCGCAAAGCCGTGGACGCCCTGGAGCTGCCGCCGCTCTACGAGGGCACGCTGTGGGACTACATGGAGCGCGCCGCGCTGTCCATGATCAACAGCCCGTCCGACCAGTGAGCTGTGCTGCCTTCGCTGCCGCTTAGAGCAGCCCGCTTCCGGTCCGCGCGAGGACGTGCCCCCGGTTGCCGGTGAGCCGGAACCAGCGGCCGGACCGGTACAGCTTCTGGTCGCCGTCGGCCAGGAAGCCCAGGGCGAGGGCCGCGAAGGCCGCGCCCGCCGGCAGTCCGGAGCTGTCCAGTACCCTTCCCCAGACGGCGGCGCGCGCGTTGTTCACGACCATGGCGCCTGGCTTGTCAGGGACAATCTTGGCCACTTCAGCGATACCGGCCTCGGCAGCCTCCCGAAGGAATGCGTCATGCAGCGGGCCAAGCAGCTCCCAGCCGCTCCGCGGGGCGCCCACTCCCGTCCAGGATTCGGTGACGGTGGTCGGCGGAACCGGCAACTCGACGTCGTCCTCCCCAGCCCTGGCCAGACGGTCCAGGACAGCCGACAGCGTCACGGTGACGTCCGTCTCCGAGGGTGCGGCCAGTGCCATGGTGCGCAGTCCCAGGATGGTGGGAGTGGACTCGCCCAGCAGCCTGGGCCGCAGCACGCACACGTACGCCGCGAGGACGGAACCGGCAGCCTGCAGCCGGATCGCGCCGTCGTCGATGGCTTTGGCACGCGTGGCGTAGGTCTTTAGGTCAGCCAAATCCCTGGGATCGGCGAAGCGGAAGGACGAGGTGAGGAGATCAGACACACTAAGAACACTACCGGCTGGGCGCCGGTTGAGCAGTGCGGGGGCGCCGTCTAGAGTCAAACCATGACTGAAGCCGAAGCCGGACTCCTGGCGCCTCCAAGCGGTGACCCCACCTCCTCGCTGATCAAACTCCTTGACCTTGGCCAGCTGGAGGGGGCGCGGACGGACGAGGACATCTTCCTTGGGCCATCTCAGCAGCAGCCCCACCACCGCGTCTTCGGCGGCCAGGTACTGGCACAGTCACTTATCGCGTCCATCCGAACGGTGGACGCGGAGCGCTTCGTCCATTCCATGCACGGGTACTTCCTGCGGCCCGGCGACGCCAACAAGCCCATCACCTTCGGGGTGCAGCGGCTCCGTGACGGCCGGTCCTTTTCCGCCCGGCGCGTCCATGCGTACCAGGACGGCGTGCCCATCCTGTCCATGATCGCGTCCTTCCAGGGGGAGGACGAAGGGGTCGAGCACGAATCCCCCATGCCTGTGGGCATTCCGGACCCCGAATCCCTCCCCTCCACCGCGGACCTGCTGGGCAAGTTCGACCACCCCGTAGCACGGCACTGGGCCTACGAACGGCCCTTCGACATCAGGCACGTGGATCCGCCGCTGTACGTCTCGGCCAAAGGCACCAGGGAAGCCCGGAACGCCGTATGGATGAAGACGTTCGGGCCCATGCCGGACAACGCCAACCTGCACCGGGCTGCCCTGGCTTACGCCAGCGACTACACGCTGCTGGAGTCCATTTTGCGTCGGCATGGCCTGAGCTGGATCACGCCGGGCATGAACGTGGCCAGCCTTGACCATGCCATGTGGTGGCACCGTCCCGCCCGGGTTGATGAATGGCTCCTCTATGTCCAGGATTCACCCAGTGCGCAGGGCGCCCGCGGACTTGCCACCGGCAGGATTTTCAACCAGGCCGGCCAGCACGTTGCGTCGGTTGCACAGGAGGGCATGGTCCGGGTCCCCACGGATTTGAAGAGCAAGGTGGCGGGTGCCTTTCAGTCCAAGGTCCTGGAGCACCAGATCCGCAAGGCTGGCCGCGACTAGCTGTCCCTGGGAATCCGCGTCCGCCGAACAGCTGCGTCCTGGAAAACCCCGGGCGCGGAGGAGGCCGGCACCCATGCGGGTGCCGGCCTCCTCCGGTCTGTGGCTCCTTGCCCGGCGCTTAGTCGCGGGTCAGGCGGCGGTGGGTCACGCGATGCGGCTTCGCGGCATCGGGGCCGAGCCGCTCCACCTTGTTCTCCTCGTAGGACTCGAAGTTGCCTTCAAACCAGTACCACTTGGAGGGGTTTTCGTCATCGCCTTCGTAGGCCAGGATGTGCGTGGCCACACGGTCCAGGAACCAGCGGTCGTGCGAGACGACGACAGCGCAGCCGGGGAATTCGAGCAGCGCGTTTTCCAGGCTGCTGAGGGTTTCGACGTCGAGGTCGTTGGTGGGCTCGTCGAGGAGCAGCAGGTTTCCGCCCTGCTTGAGGGTCAGGGCGAGGTTCAGGCGGTTGCGCTCACCGCCGGAGAGCACGCCGGCCTTCTTCTGCTGGTCCGGGCCTTTGAAGCCGAAGGCGGCAACGTAGGCGCGGGACGGCATTTCCACGTGGCCCACCTGGATAAAATCGAGCCCGTCAGAAACAACTTCCCACAAGGTCTTGTTGGGGTCGATGCCGCCGCGGCTCTGGTCCGCGTAGGAAATCTTGACGGAGTCGCCGATCTTCAGGTCGCCGCCGTCGAGCGGTTCCAGGCCAACGATGGTCTTGAACAAGGTGGTCTTGCCCACACCGTTGGGCCCGATGACCCCCACAATGCCGTTGCGGGGCAGGCTGAAGGACAGGCCGTCAATCAGGACCCGGTCCTCAAAGCCCTTTTGGAGGTTCTTGGCCTCCAGCACCAGGCCGCCCAGACGGGGTCCCGGCGGGATCTGGATCTCCTCGAAGTCAAGCTTGCGGGTACGGTCCGCCTCCGCGGCCATCTCCTCGTAGCGGGCGAGGCGGGCTTTCGACTTGGTCTGCCGGCCCTTTGCGTTGGAGCGGACCCACTCGAGTTCCTCAGCCAGGCGCTTGGCCTGCTTGGCGTCCTTCTTGCCCTGGATCTCCAGCCGGGCGCGCTTTTTCTCCAGGTAGGTGGAGTAGTTGCCCTCGTAGGGGTACAAGTGGCCGCGGTCCACTTCGGCGATCCATTCCGCCACGTGGTCCAGAAAGTAACGGTCGTGGGTGACGGCCAGGACGGCGCCGGAGTAGCTGGACAGGTGCTGCTCGAGCCACAGCACGCTTTCAGCGTCCAGGTGGTTGGTGGGCTCATCGAGGAGCAGCAGGTCCGGCTTCTGCAGGAGGAGCTTGCAGAGAGCGACGCGGCGGCGCTCACCACCGGAAAGGTTGGTCACGTCAGCGTCTGCGGGCGGGCAGCGGAGCGCGTCCATGGCCTGCTCGAGCTGGGAATCAAGGTCCCAGGCGTCGGCGGCATCGATGGCTTCCTGGAGCTTTCCCATTTCCTCAAGGAGGGTGTCATAGTCAGCGTCAGGGCTGGCCATTTCCTCGGAAATTTCGTTGAAGCGCTGGATCTTGCCGTAGATCTCGCCCACGCCTTCCTGGACGTTTCCCAGGACGGTCTTCTCTTCGTTCAGCGGAGGCTCCTGCAGCAGGATGCCTACGGTGTAACCGGGGCTGAGCCGGGCCTCGCCGTTCGAGGGGGTGTCCAGTCCGGCCATGATCTTGAGGATGGTGGACTTACCGGCACCGTTCGGGCCTACAACGCCAATCTTGGCGCCAGGGAAGAACGACATGCTTACGTCGTCAAGAATGAGCTTTTCGCCAACGGCTTTTCGGGCCTTGGTCATTGTGTAGATAAATTCCGCCATGGTTCCAAATCTAGTGGGTTGGCTGGCTTAACTCATATTTGCCGCGGATTCAGGACCCCACGAAGCACTTGCCGCTCGCCAGCACCGGCAGGACCGTCACCGTGACGGTTCCCTCCCGGACCTGGCCAATGACGCAGTCACTGCCTTGCAGCACCGCCGCCTCGATGGCGTCCGCCTCCAGGCCAGTGGGGGTGCGGCTCTGCGAGACCTGAAGGACTGCGGGCGCGATGCCGGCGCCTGTCAGGGCATCGGCAACCTGGGCGGTGGCAGGCTTGGGCGCTGCCGACGCCAGTTGCGTCAGTACATTAGTGACAGTCTGCTTGACCGTTTCGGTGGCCGCCGCAGCCGGATCGGGTGATGGCTTGGCCGACGTATCCGCTAGCGCTTCGGGGTCCTGGACGTTGCCGTCACCGGCCGGAGCCGTTTGTGCAGGTACGTCCCCCGTGCCGGTTAGGGGCGTGGCAGGTCCGGTGACGGATCCCGGGGTGCAGGCGGACATCATGGCGACAAGGGCCGCGCCGGCAACCACGCGAAGTGGCAGGGAACGGAACGGGATGGAAGCTGCACGCGCGGCCGATGAGGCACCGGTTAGATTCATCTGCCGATGGTTAGGGATAAGCCGCATGGTGTCATTCTGCCACGGGCCACGGGGCCGGTTTGCAACCTGGGCGGACAGGGCCAGGCCGGGGGGTGCCGGGGCCTTGCCCGCCCAGGAACCTGCGGGGCGGTGGTTGTGGTTTCCTAGACTCCGGATTCGGCGAGCTCCCCCGTTTCCAGGTCCAGGGCGACCAGGTCACCGTTTCTATCCTCGATGTATGCTGCAGCCGGATCCCCTCCTTCGGTCAGGTCCTCTTCAACGTCCTCCGGCTCCTCGAACGCACCGTCCGTGGCAGGCTGGCGGCCACCGTCGAAAGAAGGCTCCTGCTCCACCAGCGAGAGCAGCGGTTTGGTGGAGGATCGCATGAAGTTGGCGGTGCCCCAGGTGAGGTCATGACCCACGGCGTCAGCATCAATGGTGTGTGAGTAGTAGACCCTGCCGTCCCTTTCCCAGCTGCGGATCTTCAGCTTGCCCACCACGATGACGGGCTGTCCTTTTCTGATGCTGCAGCCCATGCTGCCCGCAAGGTGGCGGTAGCCCTGGACCAGGAACCAGTTGGTGTGGCCATCCGCCCAGGTGCCGGATTCCCTGTCATACCGGCGGGAGGTGGAGCCGATCCGGAAAGAGGCCGTGGCCACTCCCCCTGGTGTTGTTGCGGTTTTGATCTCGGTGGCGACGAAGCCCCGGATCGTTATGGTGTCGCTCATCTCTACGTCCTGTCGTCAATGGTGGCGCCTTAGCAGGCAAGACCAGCTTGCCGCCGGAGGTTGGCAGGAACGAGAGCCGTATAGTGCTATGTGAACAACCGCCCTGACGGGCAGCCTGTGGAGGAGAAGTCCGGCACCGGACAGCCATGACACCACCGGCAGTCCGGGCAATGTAGACTTTTTGAGGCGCCGGAGTTCACCTCCCGACGCACCCGCCTCAGTAGCTCAGGGGATAGAGCAGCGGCCTTCTAATCCGCCGGTCGGGGGTTCGATTCCCTCCTGGGGCACATACGAGGAACGCCTCCGGTCCAAAACCGGAGGCGTCGTTGTCCCCGTCGAAAATAGGTCGTTGTCCCGGTAGCAAATTGACCGCTGGTGCATCTGTCCCCAAGTCAGGACTGCAGCAGGTACGGCGCGTCGATGAGCGAACGGACCACGCTCCCGGCAGAGCCGAGGAGCGCACCGGACTGTCCCACGACGGAGAGCGTCACCTGCTCCGGGGAAAACCTGCCCGGAGCATATTTTTCGAGGCTTTCCAGAAGCGGCGCCCGCAGCCATGGGTCGAGGATGGCGAAGTGGCCACCGAGCACCACGGAGCCGATGTTCACTACCCGGGCAGTCGAAGCCAGTGCCACGCCCAGATGCCGGCCCGCGAGATCCACGGCCTGCAGGGCCCCGGGCCCGCCGGCCTGCAGCGACTGCACCAGTGCGCCCATTGACTGGGAGTGCGTCCGGGAATCAGCGGGAATGCCGGCCGCGGCAAGAATGGCGTCCTGGCCGGCCACGGTTTCCAGACAGCCGGTCCCGCCGCAGGAACAGCGGGCGCCGTCGGGTTCCACCACGACGTGTCCTACTTCCCCGGCGTGTCCCTCCGGGCCGGAGAACAGCTCCGAACCAATGACCAGTCCGCCACCAACGCCCACTTCGCCGGAGACGAACAGGAAGTTGGACCCGCCGTCTGGCCGGTGCCGCGCCTCGGCCAGGGCTGCAGCGTTGGCTTCGTTGAACAGGGCGACGCCCAGCGGTGCGCCAGGCAGCAGCGCGCCGGGGTCCAGGTCAACATCCGTCCAGCCAAGGTTCGGGGCGGTGAGAACGCGGAATGCAGCAGGATCGACGAGTCCGGGCACCGCGAGCCCTCCCCCAAGAACCTCCACCCCGCCGTCCGCGGCCCCGGCGCGCAGGCGGCCAGCCAGCCCGGCGAGCGCGGCCAGCACGGGGCCCGTTCCGGAGAGGCGGTTGTCGCGCTCCTGCACTTCATGGACCATGAGCTTCCCGGACAGATCGACCAGGCCCGCCGAAATGTAGTCAACGTTGATTTCCATACCCAGGACGGCGCGACCAGGGCTGAGTTCAAGCCCGACCCCGGGGCGGCCGCGTCCCTGCTGGCTTTGTCCTGTTTCACGGAGGAGCCCCGCGTCCAAAAGGTCCAGGACCAGGCTCGACACCGAGGCCTTGGTCAAGCCTGTTGCCGCGGCCACTTGGGCCCTGCTGGGATGAACACCCGCCGGCGCCTCAGCTATGGTGCCCAGCACCAGCGCGAGGTTGCTCCGGCGCACATCGCCCATGCTGCCGGGAGCGCCGGCCTCGGTTGCAGCCAATGCGGATACCGTCGCCACGGGAAAGCTCCTTCAGGATTTATTCTCCGGCGCGGGAGCCGGACCTCTTGACCCCAGCCTACGGCCGTGCATATAGTTTAGGCAATGAACTAATTGCCCGCGCTACTGCGGCACAAGTGCAAGGACGCATCAATGACCTTTTCCCCCACCCCCACAGACAAGTTCACTTTTGGCCTCTGGACCGTTGGCTGGACCGGCGCGGACCCGTTCGGTGTCGCTACCCGCGCCGCGCTCGACCCGGTTGAGGCGGTGCACCGTTTGGCTGAACTGGGCGCCTATGGCATCACGTTCCACGACAACGACCTGGTCCCCTTCGGTGCCACTGCCTCGGAGCGGGACCTGATCCTGAAGAATTTCCGGGCGGCCCTGGCAGAGACCGGCCTGAAGGTGCCCATGGTCACCACGAACCTGTTCAGCCACCCGGTGTTCAAGGACGGCGGCTTCACCTCCAACGACCGCTCCATCCGCCGCTTCGCCCTGTCCAAAGTCCTGCGGAACATCGACTCCGCCGCAGAATTCGGCGCCGAAACCTTCGTCATGTGGGGCGGCCGCGAAGGCAGCGAATACGACGGCTCCAAGGACCTCGCCGCCGCCCTGGACCGCATGAAGGAAGGCGTGGACACCGCCGCCGGCTACATCAAGGACAAGGGCTACAACCTCCGGATCGCGCTCGAGCCCAAGCCGAACGAGCCCCGCGGCGACATCTTCCTGCCCACCGTCGGGCACGGACTGGCGTTCATCGCCCAGCTTGAACACGGCGACATCGTGGGCCTGAACCCCGAAACCGGCCACGAGCAGATGGCCGGGCTGAACTTCACCCACGGCATCGCCCAGGCCCTCTGGGCCGGCAAGCTTTTCCACATCGACCTCAACGGCCAGCGCGGCATCAAGTACGACCAGGACCTCGTCTTCGGCCACGGCGACCTCACCAGCGCCTTCTTCACCGTCGACCTGCTCGAAAACGGCTTCCCGAACGGCGGCCCCCGCTACGAGGGTCCCCGGCACTTCGACTACAAGCCCTCCCGCACCGACGGCTACGACGGCGTCTGGGAGTCAGCCAAAGCCAACATGGCCATGTACCTGTTGCTCAAGGAACGCGCCACCGCGTTCCGTGCCGACCCCCAGGTCCAGGAAGCCCTCGCCGCCTCCGGCGTCTTCGAACTCGGCGAATCCACCCTCGCCGAGGGCGAGAACGCCGCGGACCTGCTCAAGGACGCCGCCGCGTTTGAGGACTTCGACGCCGACAAGGCCGCCGAGCGTTCCTTTGCCTTCGTCAGGCTGAACCAGCTCGCCATCGAACACCTCCTCAACGCCCGCTAGGCCATGGCCCTCGTAGCAGGCATCGACAGCTCCACCCAGTCCTGCAAGGTGGTGATCCGCGACGCGGACACCGGAGCACTGGTTCGGCAGGGGCGCGCCGCCCATCCGGACGGCACCGAAGTCCACCCCGACCACTGGTGGACAGCACTCCAGGAAGCCATCACCCAAGCAGGCGGGCTGAATGATGTTGTGGCTGTGTCAGTCGCTGGTCAGCAGCACGGCATGGTCTGCCTGGACAGTGACGGGGAGGTGGTACGTCCCGCCCTGCTCTGGAACGACACCCGCAGCGCAGGTGCCGCCGCAGGCCTCATCAAGACCGCGGGCGACGGCGACACTGCCGCCGGGGCCCGCTACTGGGCGAAGGCAACCGGCACCGTTCCGGTAGCGTCGCTGACGTTGACCAAGCTGCACTGGCTGGCGGAGAACGAACCGGATAACGCCGCCAGGGTGGCCGCAGTGTGCCTCCCGCACGACTGGCTGTCCTGGCGGCTGATGGGCTACGGCCCCGGCAGCGGCGAGGCAGGGCTGAAGGCCTTGGCGACGGACCGTTCGGATGCTTCGGGAACGGGGTACTACTCGACGGCGGAGGGCCGGTACCTCACGGAGGTCTTGGCCGCGTCGTTGGGCCGCGTGCCGCTGCTGCCGAGGGTGCTCGGGCCCCTGGAAGCTCCCGGCCGGACGGCTGCAGGCAGTTTGCTGGCGGCCGGCGCCGGAGACAATGCAGCCGCCGCCCTGGGTGCAGGTGCTCGGCTGGGGGACGTCGTGATGTCGCTGGGCACCTCCGGAACGGTCTTTGCCGTCTCGGAAACGCCGGCGGCCGACCCTTCCGGGCTGGTGGCCGGATTCGCCGACGCCGCGGGGCACTACCTGCCGCTGGTCTGCACACTGAACGCCACGCGCGTTTTTGATGCCACCGCAAGTCTGTTGGGAGTCGACCTTCCCGCGTTCAACCGGCTGGCACTGTCCGCGGAGCCTGGATCCGGAGGCTTGACACTGGTCCCGTACTTGGACGGCGAGCGCACGCCCAACCTGCCCGACGCCACGGGTTCCCTGCACGGCATCACGCGCGCGAACTACACGCCGGAAAACCTGGCCCGCGCCGCCGTCGAGGGCGTGGTCTGCTCACTGGCCGACGGGCTTGCCGCGCTGCAGCAGCAGGGAGTGGAAGCCCGTCGGATCATCCTGGTGGGCGGCGGCGCGCAGTCACCTGCGGTGCAGGACGTTGCAGCGCAGCTGCTTGGGCTCGACGTGGCAGTGCCGCAGCCGGGCGAGTACGTTGCCGACGGCGCCGCACGCCAGGCTGCTGCGGTGCTCGCCGGAGAATTTCCGCAGTGGAGCCTCGACGCCGTCGACCTCCCCGCAGCGCAGGACGTGGGCGGGGTGCTCGCCCGGTACCGGCGGTCCGCATCGATGTACGCCTAGGGCACCCGCTCAACAGAAGGACCCGGACCGCTTTGCGGTCCGGGTCCTTTCCCCGTGGGGCGCGGGCTCCTGGCAGCTATGTTGGAGAGCGTGGCAAGGGACCGCGGTCTGCATCAGGTCAGGCGTGCGGAAGGACAAGCTCCGCGTAGCGCTCCTTAACTGTGGACAGGACGGTGTTGCCGTCCGTGTCCCAGATCTCCTGCCTGAAAATTTCCACTTCGATGTCACCGGTGTACCCGGCGTCGCGCACCCAGGTGCCGATGGTGGCGAAGTCCACCACGCCGTCTCCCATGTATCCGCGGGACAGCAGCGGATCGGCGGCGATCGGCATGTTGAAGTCGCAGACCTGGTAGGAGGCGATCCGGTTTTCGCGCCCGGCCCGCTCGATCTGCGCCTTCAGTTCCGGATCCCACCAGACGTGGAAGGTGTCGACGGCGACCCCCACGGCCGAGGCGTCGAACGGCGCCGCGAGGTCCAGGGCCTGGCCAAGGGTGGAGATGAGCGCGCGATCAGCGGCATACATCGGGTGCAGCGGCTCCAGCACCAGCCGGACACCGTTCTCCTCGGCGAAGGGAACCAGGTCGGCGAGGCGGTCCGCTACCCGCCGGCGTGCTGCCACCACGTCCTTCTCCCCCGGCGCCAGGCCGCCGACCACCAGGAAGAGTTCCTTGGTGTCCAGGGCAACGGCTTCGAGGATGGCGGCCCGGTTGTCAGCCAGCGCGGCTGCCTGGCCTTCAGCGTCCGCTGCGGTGAGGAAGCCCCCGCGGCAGAGGGAGGAAACCCGCAGGCCGGCGTCCTTGATCAGGCGTGCGGCCTTGTCCAGCCCGGCTTCCTCCACCCGGTCCCGCCAGGGTCCGATGGCGGGGATGCCCGCATTGACGCAGCCCTCGACAACCTGCGACAGGGTCCACTTCTTGGTGGTGGCGCTGTTGATGGACAGGCGCGAGAAGTCGCTCATACTCCAACCCCGTTGATGCGCAGGTAGTCGGACATCCGGAAGGCGGCCAGCGCCGGGTCCTTGAGCAGGCCCGCCTGGTCGGCCAGTTCGAAGGTCCGGGCGAGGTGGCAGACGGAGCGGCCGGAGTGCAGGCCGCCCACCATCTGGAAACCGGGCTGCTTGCCGTTCAGCCACGACATGAACGCAATACCGGTCTTGTAGTAGAAAGTGGGTGCGCTGAAGATGTGCTTGCCCAGCTCGCGGGTGGAGTCCAGAATTTCGCGTGCCTTGGCGGCGTTTCCGGCGTCGTAGTTCTGCAGGGCCACCGAGGCTGCCGGGTAGATGGCTGCGAAGATGCCCAGCAGGGCGTCGGAGTGGTGCCTGCCGTCGCCGTCGATGAGCTCCGGGTAGTTGAAGTCATCGCCCGTGTAGAGGCGCACGTCTTCGGGCAGTGCAGCGCGCAGGGCCACCTCGTGGCTGGCGTCCAGCAGCGATACTTTCACGCCGTCAACCTTGTCCGCGTTGTCCTTCATGAGGTTCAGGAACGTTTCGGTGGCGGCGGGCACGTCGTCCGAGCCCCAATAGCCGGCGAGGGCGGGATCAAACATGGTTCCCAGCCAGTGCAGGATGACAGGCTGGTTTACTTCCTGCAGCAGGGTGGAGTAAACGTGCAGGTAGTCCTCCGGGCCGCTTGCCACCTTGGCCAGGGCGCGGGATGCCATGAGGATGACCTTGGGGCCGGCCTCGCTGATGACGGCGATCTGCTCGCGGTAGGCCTCGAGGACTGCCTTGATGCCCGCCTCGCCGGTAGGCACGGAGGCGATGTCCAGCTGGTCGGTGCCGGCACCGCAGGCCACGAGGTCCCGTACGGACTTGCCGGCAGTTGCGGCGTTACCCGCGGCGACCACCGAGGCGGCTTCCACACCAGTGCGCTTGATGAGCTGCTGGGTGGCTGCCCAGTCCAGGCCCATGCCGCGCTGGGCGGTGTCCATGGCGTCGGCGATGCCGAGCCCGTAGGACCACAGCTCATGGCGGTAGGCCATGGTGGCGTCCCAGTCCAGCCGGGCCGGAGCTCCGGGAGTGTTGTCGGCGAGGACTTCAGGGATGACGTGCGCCGCGGCGTAGGCCCGCCGCGCAGTCAGGGGGGCAGCCGGGCGGGCCCAGGTGGTGGCGCCCTGCAGCCGGTATTCCCGCGTGCCGCCGTCAGAGGAAGGAAGGATGAGCGAGGTCATTAGAGGGTGATCTCCGGGATGTCGATGGTGCGGCGTTCGTCATTGGACTGCAGCCCGAGTTCGGCGAGCTGGACGCCCCGGGCGGCGGAGAGCAGGCCGAACCGGTGTTCGCGGCCGGCCACGACGTCGCGGAGGAATTCTTCCCACTGCAGCTTGAAGCCGTTGTCCAGTTCGGCGTTGGCGGGGACTTCCTGCCACTGGTCACGGAAGGATTCGGTGACGGGCAGGTCCGGGTTCCAGACGGGTTTGGGGGTATGGGCGCGCTGCTGGGCAACGCACTTGTTCAGGCCGGCGACAGCGGAGCCGTGCGTGCCGTCCACCTGGAACTCCACCAGTTCGTCACGGTAGACCCGGACGGCCCAGGAGGAGTTGATCTGGCCAATGACCTCGTCGCCGCCCGGGGTTTCCAGCTCGAAGATGCCGTAGGAGGCGTCGTCCGCGGTGGCCTGGTATTCCTTGCCGGCTTCATCCCAGCGGGCGGGGATGTGGGTGGCGGTCTTGGCGTTGACGCTCTTGACCTTGCCGATGATGCCTTCCAGGACGTAGTTCCAGTGGCAGAACATGTCCGTGGTCATTCCGCCGCCGTCTTCCTTGCGGTAATTCCAGGACGGACGCTGGGCTGCCTGGATGTCGCCTTCGAAGACCCAGTAGCCGAATTCGCCCCGGATGGAGAGGATGCGGCCGAAGAAGCCTTCGTCCACCAGGCGGCGGAGCTTGACCAGGCCGGGCAGGTACAGCTTGTCGTGGACGACGCCTGCGGTGACGCCGGCTTCCTTGCCGATGCGGGCCAGTTCGATGGCTTCCTCGAGCGTTTCGGCGGTGGGCTTTTCGGTGAAGATGTGCTTGCCCGCCTGCATGGCCTTCTTCAGGGTGGCGGCGCGGAGGCTGGTCATGGATGCGTCGAAGACAACATCGACGGTGGGGTCGTTGATGACGGCGTCGAGGTCCGTGCTCCACTCGGCAACCTTGTGCTTCTCAGCGAGCTCGCGGATCTTGGCCTCGTTGCGTCCCACCAGGATGGGCTCCACCTGGATCCGGGTGCCGTCTTCAAGGG
Source organism: Arthrobacter sp. K4-10C (assembly GCF_059090085.1). Taxonomy (NCBI): domain Bacteria; kingdom Bacillati; phylum Actinomycetota; class Actinomycetes; order Micrococcales; family Micrococcaceae; genus Arthrobacter; species Arthrobacter sp. K4-10C. Next base: position 65,345 of record NZ_JBNHFI010000015.1, read on the forward strand.
TGAAGCCGCCGGCGTCGCGGATGGGAAGGATGGAACGCAGCAGGTGCTGGCGGTAGCCCATCCGGCCGGTGATGCCGTTCATGGCGATGCGGATCGTTTTCGTTTCGAAGCCCATGTGTCCTCCACGGTGAGTGAGCAGTGTTACTCAGGTCCTATTGGGAAAGCGCATTCCCACTTCCTCAATCATGCACGCCCACGACACAGTTGGCAAGCGCTTTCCGGAAGGAACTTCCGACTGCCATAATGTGGTAACCGCTATTATTGGCCCACTACGTCCAGGAGATGCCGTGGCTGCAAGTACCCTCACCGAGGTGGCCCGGCTGGCCGGGGTGTCTCCCGCCACCGCGTCGCGCGTTCTCAACGGCTCCGCCCGGAAACCCGGGAAAGACATCGCTGACCGGGTCCGCCAGGCGGCCGACTCGCTCGGATACATCCCCAATGCCCAGGCCCAGGGGCTCGCCAAGTCCAGTTCCGGGCTCATCGGCCTCATCGTCCATGACATCGCGGATCCATACTTCGCCGCCATTGCCCGGGGGGTCCAGGAAGCGGCCCGGGACCAGGGCAAAATGGTCCTGCTGGCCACCACCGGCGGCAGGCCTGCCGAGGAGAAGGAAGCCGTGGCGGCCTTCGCCGCACGGCGCGCCGACTCCATCGTGATCGCAGGTTCACGGTCGGCGCGGACGGAGGACCAGGAGGACAACGCCGAGCTGGCCGCGGAGCTGGACAGGTACTGCCGCAACGGCGGGCGCGTGGCCGTCGTCGGGCATCCGGTGGTAGGCGCGTCCGCGCAGGAGGGCTACCATGTGGTGGCCGTACCCAACCAGGAACTCGCCGGCGCGCTTGCTGCCGAACTTGCGGCCGGTTGGAACGGCGATTTCGTGATCATCGGCGGACCAGAAGGCCTTCTGACCTCGGACGACCGGATCCATGGCTTCCAGGAGGGCCTCGCCCGTGCAGGACACGCGCCGGCTGAAATACTGCGCAGCTCCTTTAACCGCGCCGGCGGCTATGAGGCAGGCCTTGAGCTTGCGGCGCGGATCAAGGGCCGCAGGGCGGAGGCGGGGGCACCGGCGGGTCCGAAGATGTGCATCTTCGCCGTGAACGACGTTATGGCCATTGGTGCCGCAGCCGCCCTGCGCGCCGAGGGGCTGCGGATACCCCGCGACGCTACCATCGCCGGTTTCGACGACATCGAGACCCTCCGGGACTTCCGCCCCGCCCTCTCCACAGTGCGCCTGCCGCTGGAGGACATCGGCCGGCTCGCCACCCGGGCCACGGTACCAATCGCAGCCGGCGAGGACGACGGTGGCCGTCCGCAGGCTATCACCGGCGAAGTCACGCTGCGCCGCAGCACCGAGGCTGCCTAGCATGGCGATCAACCTCAAGGCAGTTCCGGCCGCCGGCGGGGGCGACGGCGGCGCCCGTCCGGCATTCCTGGTGCTTCCCGGCGGCGGTTACGGACGGCAGGCCGACCACGAAGCGGAGCCGGTGGCCGAGTGGCTGGCCTCCCTGGGCATCCACGCCTTCGTGCTCCGGTACCGGGTTGCCCCGGACCGGCATCCGGCTCCCCTTGAAGACGCCAAGGAGGCAATGCTGTCCATCCGCAGCGGCACGCACGGCCTGCCGGTTGATACGGAACGCGTGGGTGTGCTCGGGTTCTCGGCCGGCGGGCACCTCGCGGCCACCCTCTCCACGGCGGCCGCCACCGGCGACCCCCGGCTGGACGTCCGCGCAGCGGTCCCGGAGCTCAGCGTGCTGTGCTACCCCGTCGTATCCCTGACCCGGGAAGTACACCAAGGGTCGGTGGACAACCTCCTTGGCGGGTCGCCGTCGTCGGACATCCTCGCTGCCCTGTCCGCGGACACCCACGTCAGCAGCGTGACGCCGCCGGCGTTCCTCTGGCACACGGCCGATGACGCCGCCGTGCCAGTCAGCCACAGTCTGCGCTACGCAGGTGCGCTGATGGCAGCCGGGGTTCCGGCGGAACTGCACGTTTTCCCGCAGGGCCGCCACGGCCTGGGCCTGGCGGACGGGGAGCCGGGAGCGCAGCAGTGGCCTTCCCTGTGTGCGGACTGGCTGGAGCGGGCGGGCTGGGCAGTCCCTGCCGGCGCGACTCCCCTTGCCGGGGCGGCAGCCGGCAGGAACAACCAGCCGCCGACTCCTTGACAGCACCGCTCCGTCAGCCCAGTGCCCTGATGGTCCACGAAGCCGAGTGGGAATCGCCGGGCTGCAGATGGACCAGGTCCCGGCCCGAATTGAAGGCATCCGGCGGGCAGGTCATCGGCTCGACGGCCAGTCCCAGCCGGTCGGGGCCAACGGGCTTGTCCGCCGTGTGAATCTGGACCCATGGCCACTCGCCGCCCCACTCCAGTTCGACTCCCGTTCCGGCCGGGTCCGTCACCCGCACCCGTGCCAGCCCGTGGTTGTCCCTGCTGATGCCGGTGAAGGCGTGGTCTATCTTCAAGGGGCCCACGCGACGCGGCGCGCGGAAATCAAACGAATGGCCCTCAACACTGCGCATCCCCACCGGCAGCAGCCGGTCCGGGCTGACCTCAAGAAACTCCCGCGCCGGAATTTCGACCAGCCAGTCGTCCAACGGTGAGGGGCCGGCCACCAGGTAGGGGTGGGGGCAGACACCATATGGCGCACGGGCATGGCCCTTGTTCGCGGCTTCCACCGTGCTCCGCAGACCGTCCGCCGACAAGGAGTAGGTTGCGGTGAGGTCCACTTGCGACGGATAGGCCGGGCCGTCCGCGACGCGGCAACCCAGGATCACCCTGCTCCCATCGACCTCCCGCAACTCCCATTCTTTCGCGGTAACAAGGCCGTGGAGCGCCGAACCCCTCTCGGGCTCGTTGACGGGCGCGGCGAAAGCCTTCCCTGCGTAGGTATACCTTCCGTCCGCAAGCCTGTTGGGCCAGGGAGCACAGATGAGGCCGCGGTAGTCGGGGATGCGCCCGTCCACGCCGAAGCCGACCACAAGGTCGCGGCCGCCGTGGCGCAGTTCCCGCAGGGCGCCACCACGCAGCGTGACCACGGCCGTGTAAGGGCCCGAGCTGATGGTGTATTCAGTGGCAGACATGGCTGGCTCCGGAAAGTAGTTTTGTTAGCGCTAACCAGCTTACCGCAGCACCTTAGTCCGGCCCTGCCCTCTAGAGTGGCTGGATGGGCACTCAGGAGGAGATCAACGGCGAAGTCCTCGGCCTGATCCGGCACGCACTTCGGGAACAGGCAGATCCGCTCCGGGCAGCAGGAGCTCAGGCCTACATGAAATCATCGGTGCCGTCGCTCGGCGTCCGGGTGCCTGAAGTCCGCCGCATCGTGGCCTCCGCTGTTGCCGCCGCACCGTTCCGGTCAGGCGGGCAGCTTCGTGCCACCGCCCTGGACCTGTGGCGCAGCTCCAGCGTCCGTGAGGAACGCTATGCAGCCATCGACCTGACCGGCAGCAGGCTGGTGGCCAAGGACCTGCACATGCTGCCGGTGTATGAGGAGATGATCCGCTCCGGGGCCTGGTGGGATTTCGCCGATGGCGTGTCCGGCCGCATCTGCGCACTGCTGCAGGCGCACCGTCCCGAGATGACGGCGGTTCTTCTCGGCTGGAGCAGGGATGCCGATTTTTGGATGAGGAGGGCATCCATCACGGCCCAGCTTAAGGCAAAAGGCGCCACCGACCCCGTCCTGCTGCGGCGGGTGATCCTGCCCAACTTGACGGACACCGAGTTCTTCATCCGCAAGGCGATCGGCTGGGCGCTCCGGGAGTACGCGAAGACTGCGCCCGAATGGGTCGACGCCTTTGTCGCCGAGCATGGGCGCGTGATGAGTCCGCTCTCGCGCAGGGAGGCCCTTCGGCGGATTGGCGGAGCGGATCAGCGGCTCTAAATGACGGGACGTTCGACGACGGTTCCGCTGGCTTTCCGGAACAGGCGTTTTGTCTTCGGATCCCAGAAGACCAGGTACAGCCCGAACAGGAGCCCGGTGACAGCGGCGGCAACCCTTGCCAGGGCAAGCGCGAAGCCAAGATCCTCGGTCTGGAGGTAGGGAAAGACTTCCAGCTGATCGGAAATTGCGTAGATCATGAAGAAGGAGACCACGAAGTAGAGAGCCTTGACCTGCCAGTCATTCCGGATGCCGGTGACGGCAAACAGCGGAATGAGCCACACCACGTACCAGGACTGGATAATCGGAGCCAGCAGGACCACGGCTGCGAAAGCCAGCGCCAGGCGGCGCATCAGCCGGTCATAGTCGCCCCGGAAGATCTGCCAACCGACAATCCCCACGGCCAACAGCTTTCCGGCGTTGAACACCCAGTCTGCCAGGACGGAGCCGTCAAGGCCGAACGAGTTTGCCAGCGATGCCACCACCATGCCTATCAGGCCGACGGGCGCGTACCAGATGGAGATGCTCCCCGGGGCGGACAGCCCGTTGATCCAGCCGAATCCAAAGCCGTTGACCAGGGCCATCAGCGTGAGCAGAACAAGGCTCAGTCCGCCCGTCAGGGCCCAGAACCCGAACTTCCGTACCCAGCCCGCGTCGCGGCCTGCCCAGAGCAGCCCGATAAACGGAAGGAACACGATGGTGATGGGTTTGACCGCGATGGACAGGGTCACCAGGACCACGCCCCGAACCACCCGCCGGGTGGCTGAGTAGTAAAGGCCGGCCAGTGCCAGGCCAATCATCAGCGCATCGTTGTGGGCGCTGGCAATGAAGTTGGTCAGGAAGAGCGGGTTTGCCGCGGTGAGCCAAAGGGCCCGGTGCGGGTTGACACCGTGCAGTACGGCGAGTTTGGGCACATAGATCACGCAGAGGACTACGCCGGCCAGTGCCACGAGCCGGAACAGCATCACGCTGGCCTCCGGCTGGACGTTCGTGGTCCACACAACGAACTGCTCAATCCACAGGAACAGCTGGCCGTATGGAACGGGCGCTTCGGTCCACATCTTGTCCGCGCCCAGCTGGAAATAGTTGGACAGCGCCGAGATGCCGTTTTCGTAGGGGTTGAAGCCCTCCACCATGAGCCGACCCTGGCCAATGTACGCATAGACGTCCCGGCTGAACAGCGGCACGCAGAACATCATGGGCAAACCCCAGGCCACCACCGCCATCAGGGTTGCGTTGCGGGCCTGCCCTCCCCAGACGTGGACTATCTGCCCAAGCCGCAGCCAGGCCCGTACCAGCAGCATGGCACCCACTGCCAGCAGCACGATGGACAAGGCGACACCGGTGGCCTCGGCTCGCATCCATATGAACAGGGGCATCCGCCGCAGTTCCGAAACGGGGGCAAGCCAGCCCACCCCGAGCGAACCGATCAGCAGGAACATGGCACCCGCGAAGCCGGCCAGGAGCGGTGAACGGGGATTATCCATGCCGGCAGCGCCTGCTCCGGCAGTCGCGGCGTCCGCCAACTCCCCCGCCGCGGGCAAAGGCGCCGTCATCTCAGGATTGTCCAATCTTTCTGCGTGTGCGCGGCTTATGACCGGGAGGCTGCACAGCCATCCGGGGCGCTTTTCATCGACAGCAGGGCGACCCGCCGCGTACCCGAAATCCTAGCACCGGCAGGCTGCCGGAAGGTGTAACGGTAGGCTGGTCCGGTGCCTATATCTAACGAACGAATCGTCTGGATCGACTGCGAAATGACCGGCCTGGACATCAAGAATGACGCCCTGATCGAGGTGGCTGCCCTGGTCACCGACTCCGAACTGAACATCCTCGGCGACGGCGTGGATGTGGTCATCAAGCCGGACGATGCAGCCGTGGCCCAGATGAACGATTTCGTCCGGGACATGCACACCAAGTCCGGCCTCCTGAAGGAACTTCCCTCCGGCAAAACCATGGCCGAGGCTGAAAAGGCGGTCATGGAGTACATCGCGGAATGGGTGCCGGACCCGCGCAAGGCACCGCTGGGCGGCAATTCGGTCGGCACGGACCGGGTGTTCCTTTCCCGGGACATGCCCGCGGTGGTGGAGCACCTGCACTACCGCGTAATCGATGTGAGCACTATCAAGGAATTGTCCCGCCGATGGTATGCCAGGGCCTACTTCCAGTCCCCCGCCAAGAAGGGCGGCCACCGTGCGCTGGGGGACATCAAGGATTCCATCGACGAGCTTCGCTACTACCGGGAAGCCGTTTTCGTACCCGCCCCCGGACCGGACAGCGCGACGGCACAGCAGATTGCCCGTCGCATCACCGCCGGCGGACCAGCCACGCTCCCGGAAGCGTAATCTGCGCCACGTTTGCAGGAATTTTTCCCGAAAAGGCCAAAAGTGGACAAAGCACTCCGTAAGAGCAGGTAAGCTATTTGAGTTGCCTTTCCAGGGGGCCGGCGAGCCGGTCATCCTGCGGGAAACATGGTGGGCGTAGCTCAGTTGGCAGAGCGCCTGGTTGTGGTCCAGGAGGTCGCGGGTTCAACCCCCGTCGCTCACCCTCACAGGACGGCAGGTAGCCGTCCAAGAAGGAGGCCGTACCGGATATCCGGTACGGCCTCCTTTCTTTTGCAGCATCGCCCTGGCCGTACTGCCACAGGCCGCAAGCCGAAGGACCTCCGATATGACTGTTCTGCCAATCACCATCTGGGGAGAACCCGTACTCCACCGCCGGGCTTCAGAGGTTGACGTGTTCGACGACGACCTCCGCGCCCTGATTGCCGATATGTTCGAAACGAACGAGGCCGCCAACGGCGTGGGCCTTGCGGCACCGCAGATCGGCGTCGGGAAGAGAATCTTCGTCTACAAGTACGCAAACGACGACGGCGCTCCCCCCACCGGCGTCGTGGTCAACCCAGTCCTCACACTGTCCAAAATCTCCGGCGCCGCGCCGGACCCGGACGAAGAGGAAGAGGGCTGCCTGTCGTTCCCCGGGGAACAGTACCCCCTGAAGCGTGCCGAATGGGCCAGGGTGGAAGGTTTTGACGGGTTTGGCCAGCCCGTAAAGTTCGAGGCCACCGGCTGGTTTGCGAGGGTCATCCAGCACGAGTACGACCACCTGGACGGAAAACTCTACGTCAACCGCCTCATGGACCGGTACTCCCGCAAGGCGATGAAACAGGCCAGGAAGAACGGCTGGGGTGTGCCGGGGCTGACGTGGATGCCCGGAGTGGATCCGGACCCCTTCGGCCACTAGCCGGCCCCGACGCCTGCGGCATGCTCCGCGTCAGCCGGCCCGCACCGTCTGCTGCGCCGGGCAGGATCCGAGGACGCGCTTCATCGCGTCCTTCTCTGCCTCGGTCACCCAAAGCCTGTAGGCGGCCTTCACGGAAATCTGGCGCGCAACGTAGTGGCACCTGATGGACTTGTTTCCGGGAAGCCAGGTGGCGGCGTCGCCCGCGCTTTTCTGCTGGTTGGCCTGCCCGTCCGCCGCAATGAGGTTCAGGGGGTCGTTTGCGAGGCTTTGGCGCTGGCCGGGAGTCAAACGCTGGGCGCCCTTTTGCCAGGCATCTGCCAGTGCCACGACGTGGTCGATCTGCACCGCGCGGCTGCTTTCTGAGCCGCGGCGGAATCCGACCTGCTGCCCCGTGTAGGGCTCGTGGAAGCGTCCGGCTGCCACCTTGCACTTGGACCCTTCGGTAAAGACCACTTCTGCCAGGTCTCGCCGCAGGATGTCGTTGCGGGTATCACAGCCGTTGCGGTCAACATCCAGCCAGGCCTGGCCGAAAGCCTCGCGGTTGTAATTGTCCTTGCCTGCCCGCCCCTTAACGGGGAGCGCCTCAAGCGCGTCGAGGGCGCGTCCCTGCGGGACCTGATTCACCGGAACCACCGGCTTCATCCAGGCTGGATCGAACACGGGTGCTTCGATGGGGCCGGCCGCTGGAGGCTCGGCAAGGGCGAACTGTCCCGCGGTAAAGAACCAGGCAAGGCCCGCGATGACTGAAACGGCGGTAAGGGCCAGGACCGCCCATGCCTGGCGGGAGCGGCGGCGGGCACGCCGGTAGGCGGACCAGCTTACGGTCACGGGTGCTCCTGCCCGGGGTTGACGTCATGCACCCCACGAGCCTAGGACACCGGCCACCAGCCCTCGTTGATTTCCACAGTGTGGAGGGCGAGTGCTGCGTCACAGGTGCGCAGCTACTGCTCCCGCATCACCCGCCGGAGGTCTTCCTCGGCTATGGCGAGGAGCCCCTCAAGCTGGCGTACCCTGTCCTCGCCAACGTCGCCGGACCGATAGGCCGCGCGTGCCCCCTCCACGAGCCGGAGGGCTTCCTTGTGGTTCGCTTTGGCGACGTCGAGGGCGTGTTCCAGGGTGGTGTCGTGCTGGAGCGTCGAATCTTTTTCCATGCCATTAGTGTGGTCCCGATTCCCGGCTGATACCAGAGAACCAGCCGGGAAATCGCGGGACCGGCTGTTGGCGGCTATACGGCGATGGCGGCCAGGGCCTTGGCGCTTTCCTTGGCGGGGTACGACGGCGGGTTGACGCCAGCCATTTCCTCCATGACCCGGACCACCTGGCAGCTGTAGCCGAACTCGTTGTCATACCAGACGTAGACCACGAGGTTCTTATCGGTGGAGACGGTGGCGAGGCCGTCCACGATGCCGGCGCGGCGGGAGCCGACGAAGTCGGTGGAGACCACTTCTGGTGAATCGATGTAATCGATCTGCTTGCGCAGGTCCGAGTGCAGCGACATCTCGCGAAGGTAGTTGTTGACCTCGTCCTTGGTAGTTCCGTTTTCCAGGGTGAGGTTCAGGATGGCCAGGGACACGTCCGGGGTGGGAACGCGGATGGAGCTGCCAGTGAGCTTGCCCAGCAGCTCGGGCAGGGCCTTGGCCACAGCCTTCGCGGCACCCGTTTCGGTGATCACCATGTTCAGCGCTGCGGAACGGCCTCGACGGTCGCCCTTGTGGAAGTTGTCGATCAGGTTCTGGTCGTTGGTGAAGGAGTGGACCGTCTCCACGTGGCCGTGAACCACGCCGAACTTGTCGTTGAGGGCCTTCAGGACCGGGGTGATGGCGTTGGTGGTGCAGGACGCCGCGGAGACAATCGTGTCCGTGTCCTCAATGGTGCCGTGGTTGATGCCATGGACGATGTTCTTCAGCTCGCCCTTGCCCGGGGCCGTCAGCAGCACCCGGGCAACGCCCTTGCTCTGCAGGTGCTGGGACAGGCCTTCGGCGTCGCGCCAGCGGCCGGTGTTGTCCACCACCAGGGCGTTGTTGATGCCGTACGCCGTGTAGTCGATGGTGGCGGGGTTGTCCGAGTAGATGACTTGGATCTGGACGCCGTTGGCCGTGATGGTGTTGGCTTCCTCGTCGATACGGATGGTGCCCTCGAAGGAACCATGCACCGAATCGCGGCGCAGGAGGCTGGCCCGCTTGGACAGGTCGTTGTCGGATCCACGGCGGACAACGATGGCGCGCAGGCGCAGGCCGTGGCCACCGCCTGCCTTTTCGATCAGGAGGCGGGCCAGGAGCCGGCCGATCCGGCCAAAGCCGTAGAGGACCACGTCGGTGCTGGTGCGGTCGTCACGGCCGCGCTTGCCAACAATTTCCGCGAGCTCGGCCCGGAGGAATTCCTCCAGGGTGGCGCCGTTGCCCTCTTCCTTGAACTTCTGGTTGAGGCGGGCGATGTCAATGGCGGCCGCGCCCAGGTCAAGCCCTGCCAGGGTGTTCAGCAGCGGTGCAGTCTCTTCAAGGAGCAACTCGTCCTTGCTCATGCGGCGCGCAAAGCGGTGCGCCTTGAGGATGTTCATGGTGGACTTGTTGATCAGGCTCCGGCCATGGATGCTGGTCACCACGTTGTTTTCGCGGTACAGCCGGCCGATCACCGGAATCATGGCCTCGGCGAGGGCCTCCCGGCCCATCCACGTATCAAGACAAGAATCTGACGTCTGGCTCACAGAAATACCTTCCTCGGTTCAGCCGCATACGTCCTCGTACGCGGATGTCGGCCACCTGATGATGTCCAGGGGCACCCGCGCCTGCAGGGTTCGGCCCCCAGGCGCATGGATCGTGTGCAAAGAAAATCCGCCGGCAGCGAACGCAACTTCCGGCGGAAGAACCCCTACGTCCGTTATCCATTCTAAATTGGCCGGCCGCCTGCAACAGGCGGCAGGTACGTGAAATCACTCACACGGGCGGAACGGTCAGTTGTGAAGGGCAGAGTAGAAATTAAGGCTGGCGGAGAAAACCACCCAGGAGAAGTAGGGCAAAACCAGCAGGCCGGCAGCTGCGCTCACCGGGCCGAAACGCAGGATCAGGAACACCAGGGACAGTGCCAGCCCGCTGATCACAGCAAAGGCCGCCCATAAAGCAGCGGTTCCAAGGACGGGATACAGTCCGAAAAACGTCACCGGCCACCCTGCGTTAAGCACCAGCTGGATGGCATAGCCGGCCAAGGTGCCCCGGACCAGCGCTCCTCTCCGCCACACCAGCCAGGCGGCCACGGCGACGCCAACATAAAGCATGGTCCACATGGACCGGAACACCCATCCCGGCGGCATCCATGGCGCCTTGACCGAATCCGCGAACCAGCCGCTGGAATTAATGATGATAGGGATCGAGGCCAGCGCCCAGGCCGCAAGCGAAAGGACCAGGAACCCCAGCAGTGCGAGCGCCTGCCTGGCACGGCCGGGGGCGGTCACCGCGGGCTGCCGGCCGGCGGAGTGCGGATCAGTATTTACGGGCACGTTTCAGGATCACCAACAGAGCTTCCGAGGTCAAACCGGGTTTGATGGACGGGACAGCCGGTACGCCGGGTTCTGTACTTCCCTTCCGTTGCCGGAAAGGGAGTGACGGCCATCCATCTACGAGTGCCGTTGCCGGCACCCTCCAGCGGCCTACCCGGACACTCGGGCGGGCAGCCCTCGAACGTGTCCTGTCTGGCCTTGCTCCGGGTGGGGTTTACCTAGCCTTCCCGGTCACCCGGGAAGCTGGTGGTCTCTTACACCACCGTTTCACCCTTACCCGCTCTCCCCCGTCCAACGACAAGGGATGCGGGCGGTCTGTTCTCTGTGGCACTTGCCTGCGGGTTACCCCGAGTGGGCGTTACCCACCACCCTGCCCTGTGGAGCCCGGACGTTCCTCGAGTCACTTGCGTGGCGCGCGGCCGTCTGGCTGTCCCATCCGCATCCAGTCTATAGGCGCGGAGCCTCCATTCCGCCGCCGGTAGTATCGGACGGTGCTTATTCTGCTTCCACCCTCCGAAGGCAAGACACCCGCGGCCGGCGGTTCCGCCGTCGACTGGCAGTCCCTGGGCTTCCCCGGTCTCAACCCATACCGGGCGAGGGTCCTTGAGGCACTGGGAACCGTCAGCGCACACGAGGATGCCCTCGCACTGCTGGGGGTGGGGGCCTCGCTGCGTGACGACGTCGACCGCAACACCCGGCTCCATGCGGAGCCGGCCGCCCCCGCGCACACCATCTATTCCGGCGTCCTTTATGACGCGCTGGGCTACCAAAGCCTTACTCCTGCCCAGCGCCGGAAGGCCGACGAATCGGTGCTGGTGATCTCGGCACTCTGGGGCGCACTCCGCTTCGGCGACTGCGTGCCCGCGTACAGGCTGTCGATGGGAACGGGACTGCCCGACGTCGGCCGCCTCGCCACGTTCTGGAAGCCGCTCCTGGCAGATGCACTGGGCTCCGCGGTTGAAGGGCACCTGTTGGTGGACTGCAGGTCCAGTACCTACGCCGCCGCGTGGGCTCCTCCGCCTGGCCAGACGGTCACCGTTAACGTCTTCACGGAGGCTGAAGGCGTACGCAAGGTAGTCAGCCACTTCGCCAAGCACACCCGGGGCGAACTCGCACGGCACCTGCTGGCGCGGCGTGGAAAAGCTCCCGCGACTCCGGAGCAGCTGCTCAGGGCCGCCCGGGAGAAGTGGGAGGCCGAACTCGTCCCCGGCCCGGCAAAGAAACCGTACGCCCTGAACATCATCCTGCCGGGCTGATTCAGGGCGTCTAGGCCCACTCCTCCGAGCGGACCAGGATGGCGCCGGAATCGGGGCAAAAGACGATGTCGTCCGCGGAGGCGGCCTTAATCTCAGCGAGGTCGCCAGCGCTCAGTTTCATCCCCGACGCTTCCGATGTGCCATGGAACAGCCGCGCCGCCCCCACTCCCCGCTTCGCCAGCGTCTTCTCGTAGACGGCAAGCATTCCCGCGTCGAGCCGCTGGGCAAATTCGGCCCGCTTGGCCCGGACCTCCGCGGCTTCAGCGTCGACTTCGGCGAGGGCCTGATCCAGTTCCCCGCGGATGCTGCCAAAGGACGCCTGGATGTCGTCCACGATCACCTGCTGAGCAGCCTGGCGCGCGCGGAGCGTGTCCAGCCTTTCCAGGACTTCCAGTTCCACGTCCTCCAGATCGGAGCGGCGCTTGTTCAGCGACGCGATGTCCTTTTGGAGGGCGACCAGGTCCTTTGACAGGCCCGTGCCGCTGTTAAGCCGCTTTTCGTCCCGTTCGATGCGTGTGGCCACCTGCTCCACGTCTGCTTCGGCGCGCTTCAGTTCGGCCTCCGCATCGTGGACGGCTACCTTGGCTGCGCCCAGTTCCCCGTTGGCTACCGAGAGGGCGGCTTCGAGGTCCGTGATCCGGGGATCGTTTTCCAGTGCGCGGCGCCGGTTCCCGAGCGACTTCAGCCTGGCGTCCAGTCCCTGCAGTTCGAGTAACTTCAACTGTTCTGCCGGTGCTGCCTTCGCCACTGTTACCTCCGCTTAGTCCCTGCCGGCCGGAGCCGGGCACCCTGCCGGCGCTTCCTCGACTCTAGCGCCTGGCCCGCTCCCCTGCCTCGCTGCGTCCCACCGGCTCCCAAGCCCCGCTGCGCCCGGTGTGGGTCCCTCGCCGGTGTGGGCCCGCGAAGGGACCCAAACCTGGCCGGCTTAGCCCGGAGTGAGTATGAAGTCCCACGGGTCGCTGTTGGTGGCACTGACCTGGATTTCGACGTCGTGGCCCTGGTCGGCGAGGACATTGCCCAGGGCGGCCGCCGCGGCCGGCAGCCAGAGCCACTCGCTGGCAAAGTGCGAGACGTCCACCAGGTAGGGCCGGCCATTCAGGGCGGATTCCCGGGCCTCGGACGCCGGGTGGTGGCGGAGGTCGGCCGTGACATAGACGTCCGCGTTGCTGGCCCGGACCTCGTTGATCAGCGAGTCCCCGGCACCGCCGCAAACGGCGATGCGCCGCACCAGGCCGTCCTTGTCACCGGAAACCCGCACTCCGCCGGCCACCGATGGCAGGATCCCGAAGACGCGGGCGGCAAAGTCTCCCAGGCTCATTGCATCTGCCAGGTCACCGACGCGTCCAATTCCCTCTTCCGGCAGGCCGTTGGCAGCAACGGTCAGGGGTGCGACGTCCTGGAGGCCCAGTGCGTCTGCCAGCACATCAGAGACACCTCCGACAGCGGAGTCACCGTTGGTGTGCACCGTCAGGAGTGCCGTGCCCGACTCGATGAGCCGGTGGACCGCCCGCCCCTTGGCCGTGGTGGCCGCGACCGACGTAACCCCCTTGAGGAGCAGCGGATGGTGCGTAATGAGGAGGTCGGCGCCCCACTCCACGGCCTCCTCGATAACCTCCAGGGTGGGATCCACCGCGAACATCACCTTGCTCACCAGCGAGGACGGGTGGCCGGCCACCAATCCCACTTCATCCCAGTGCTCGGCCAGCGACTCGGGCCAGAGTTCCTCCACGGCCAGAAGCAGGTCGCCCAGGGTTGGAGCCTCCGCGGCGCCCGCCGCCGGCCTGTCCGAGGAAGCGTCGCCGTCGTGGTTCTCGGGGCCGTTAACGTCGGTGTCCACAGGTTCCATAGTCTCAGTTTTACCCCATCCGCCGGGGCCGGCCCCGTAAGCTGACGGATTCCGCCCGGGCCCGGGAATCATCCGGGCCTGCCAACCATTGAAGAGGTCATGAAAACTTTTGTTCTTGGCGGAGGCTGCTTTTGGTGCCTCGACGCCGTCTACCAGAAGACCAGGGGCGTCACCTCGGTGGTGTCCGGGTACACCGGCGGGCACGATCCAAACCCCGACTACTACTCCGTCTGCAGTGGCACCACCGGGCACGCGGAGGTTGTGGCCGTCACCTTCGACGAAGACATCATTCCGGCCGAGGTCATCCTGGACATGTTCTTCGCGCTCCACGACCCCACCACCCTGAACCGGCAGGGGTACGACGTCGGCACACAGTACCGCTCGTCAATGTTCTACGAAACCCTCGAAGAAAAGATTCTCTTCGAGGAAGCAATTGAACGGAACCAGGAGCTGTGGCGGCATCCGATCGTCACCGAAGTCAGCCGGCTTCCGCGGTTCCATGTTGCGGAGGAACTCCACCAGAACTACTACGCCAAGCATCCGGAACAGGGGTACTGCCAGGTGATCATCAACCCCAAGCTGGCGAAGGCCAGGAAATATTACTCTGCATGGCTTAACGCTTAGCCACCGTTACGCCGCCTCGTTAGGCTGACCTCAGTATTCACCCTTCAGAGATAGGCGTATGTACATGGCACGGATCTATGACGATGTAACGCAGCTGGTTGGCGGCACCCCGCTGGTCAAGCTCAACCGGCTCAGCGAGGGGCTGGACGCCACCGTCGCCGTGAAGCTGGAGTTCTACAACCCTGCCAACAGCGTCAAGGACCGCATTGGCGTGGCTATTGTCGACGCCGCCGAGAAGTCAGGCGCCCTGAAGCCGGGCGGCACTATCGTGGAAGGCACCTCCGGCAACACGGGCATCGCCCTGGCCATGGTGGGCGCGGCACGCGGCTACAAGGTCATCCTCACGATGCCCGAGACCATGTCCACCGAGCGTCGGGTCATGCTGCGCGCCTTCGGTGCCGAGATCGTCCTGACTCCGGGCTCCGAGGGCATGCGCGGCGCCGTCGAGAAGGCCCAGGAAATCGTGGCCAACACCGAGAACTCCATCTGGGCGCAGCAGTTCGCCAACGAGGCCAACCCGGAGATCCACCGCAACACCACGGCCGAAGAGATCTGGGCTGACACCGAGGGCCAGGTGGACATCTTTGTTGCCGGCGTCGGCACCGGCGGAACCGTCACCGGCGTCGGACAGGTCCTGAAGGAGCGCAAGCCCGACGTCCAGATCGTGGCCATCGAGCCCAAGGACTCCGCAATCCTGAACGGCGGCGCCCCCGGCCCGCACAAGATCCAGGGCATCGGCGCCAACTTCGTCCCCGAGATCCTCGACACCAACGTCTACGACGAGGTCCTGGACGCCACGCTGGAGGACTCGGTGCGCGTAGCCCGTGACCTCGGCGTCAAGGAAGGCATCCTGGGCGGCATCTCCTCGGGCGCCATCGTCTGGGGCGCACTGGAGCTGGCCAAGCGTCCCGAAAACGCGGGCAAGCTGATCGTCGCGGTCGTATGCGATTTCGGCGAGCGTTACATCTCCACCGTGCTGTATGACGACATCCGGGGCTGATCAGGCCGCATTCCGCCCGTTTCCTGTAGAAAGAACTTTGTGGGCTTTTTCGCAAGACTGAAGGAAGACCTCGACGCCGCCCGGTCCCATGACCCGGCGGCTCGAGGTTCTTTTGAGAACTTTTTCGCTTACTCTGGCCTGCATGCCATCTGGATCCACCGGCTGACGCACCGCCTGTGGCAGAATCCTGCCCTGCGGTTCCCGGCCCGGCTGATTTCCCAGCTGGGCAGGTTCGTGACGGGAATCGAGATCCATCCCGGCGCCACTATCGGGCGCAGGTTCTTCATTGACCATGGCATGGGCGTGGTGATCGGTGAGACCGCCGAGATCGGCGAGGACGTGATGATGTACCACGGCGTGACGCTCGGCGGCCGCTCCCTGGCCCGCATCAAGCGCCACCCCACCATTGGTGACCGCGTCACCATCGGCGCCGGCGCCAAGATCCTGGGGCCCATCACCATCGGCCGGGACAGTGCCGTCGGTGCCAACGCCGTCGTGGTGAAGGATGCGCCGCCGGAGTCAATCGTCACGGGCGTTCCGGCCAAGTGGCGCCACCGGGATGCGCAGCGGGAGACCAAGCCCGCGGTGGACCCGGCCGAGTACGATATCGAATACCGGATCTGACCAACCGCCCGCCTTCTTCAGGCCAGCCCGGACCGCCGACGGCGTTGTTCACCAGGACGTCCATGCGTCCCCGCTCCTCCGTTACGCGTTCGACGGCGGCGGTCGTCGACTGCTCATCGGTCACGTCCAGCTGAACTGTCTGGATGCCGTCGTTCCGGAGCCGCGCCATCCCGTCCACCTGCCTGGCCCCCGCGTAGACCATGAAGCCGTTGCCGGACAGCTTCCGCGCAGCCCCGAAGCCGATTCCTGCGGATGCTCCGGTCACGACCGCAACCGGCTGGGAAGTGCTGGGCTCCCCTCGCTGGACAGGGCCACGTTTCAGCGGGGACAGCAAAGGCCGGCAGTCCCCAGATTATCTGCGAACCGCCGGCCCTTGACTGGGCCGTGCAGGAGTTAGTGGGTGTCCACTGCTTCGATTTCGGACTTATCCTCGCCCCAGAGGGTGTGGAAGGTGCCTTCGGCGTCGACGCGGCCATAGGTATGGGCGCCGAACAAATCACGCTGTCCCTGGATCAGGGCGGCAGCAACGCGCTTGCGACGCAGGCCGTCGTAGTACGCCAGCGAGGAGGAGAACACCGGAACGGGAATTCCAAGCTGGACCGCGGTGGCCACAACACGGCGCCACGCCGGAAGCGCCTCGGCGATGGCCTTGGTAAAGGCCGGGGCGAACAGCAGGTTGGCCGGCTTCTCGTCCGCGGCGTAGGCCTTGGTGATGTCCTTGAGCAGTTCGGCCCGGATGATGCAGCCCGCGCGCCACAGGGAGGCAATCTCATCCAGTTTAAGGTCCCAGCCGTATTCCTTGGCCGCGGAGGTCAGCATGTCCAGGCCCTGGGCGTAGGAGACCAGCTTGGAGGCGTAGAGCGCCTGGCGGACATCCTCGACGAAGGTCTCCGGGATCTCCACGGACGCCTCGTTGCCTGCCAGCAGTTCCTGGCCCAGCTTCCGCTGCCCGGCTTGCGAGGACAGGGCACGGGCAAAGACGGATTCGGCGATGCCCGATACCGGCGAGCCCAGTTCGAGGGCTGATATGACCGTCCAGCGGCCGGTGCCCTTCTGGCCTGCGGCATCCACCACGACATCGACGAACGGCTTGCCGGTCTTGGCGTCGACGTGGCCCAAAACTTCGGCGGAGATTTCGATCAGGAAGGAGGACAGCTCGCCGTTGTTCCATTCGGAGAAGATCTTTGCCTGCTCAGCGGGCTCGATGCCGGCGCCGGAACGCAGCAGGTCGAACGCCTCACCGATGACCTGCATATCCGCATATTCGATGCCGTTGTGGACCATCTTGACGAAGTGGCCGGCGCCGTCGGTGCCCACCCAGGCGCAGCAGGGCTCGCCGTCCACCTTGGCGGAGATCTTTTCCAGCAGCGGGCCGAGGGCCTTGTATGACTCTTTCGATCCGCCGGGCATGATGGACGGGCCATTGAGCGCGCCTTCCTCGCCACCGGACACGCCAACGCCCACGAAGTGCAGGTCCTTCTTGGCCAGCGCCGCTTCCCGGCGGCGCGTGTCCTCGTAGTGGGAGTTGCCTGCGTCGATGATGATGTCGCCGGCTTCCAGGAGAGGCTCAAGCTGCTCGATCACGGAGTCCACCGGCTTTCCGGCCTTGACCATGATCAGCACACGGCGCGGCTTCTCCAGCGAGTCGACCAGCTCCTGCAGGGTCTCGGTGCGGACGAAATCGCCTTCCGAGCCGTACCGCTCCAGCAGGGCGTCAGTCTTTTCCACTGACCTGTTGTGCAGGGCGACCGTGAAGCCGTTCCTGGCAAGGTTGCGGGCCAGGTTGGCCCCCATCACCGCAAGGCCGGTGACACCGATGTGTGCAGACATCAAAACTCCAATTCGTTGCTTCAGGACGGATGGTGCCGCGGTCCCCCTCGAAAAACCGCCTGCCCATGACCAGGGTCGGAATAAAGCATATATATTCCGGACGTAACAGGAAAGTGGCTCCCCTGTTATGGAACGCTTTGTGTCGCCGCTGCCCCGCCCGCAAAGTGGCCAGGAGCACGTTCCCACTAGGCTTAACCGCATGACCAGCAGCCTGCACCACCGTGCCATTGAAAACCTTGGCACCCGCATCATCGCAGGCGACCTGCCTGCTGGCCACGTCATGCTTGCCGAGCAGCTCGAGGACGAGCTGAAGGTTTCCCGTTCGGTGATCCGGGAAGCAGTCCGGGTACTGCAATCACTGGGGTTGGTGGAAACCACAAAGCGGGTAGGCATCCGGGTATTGCCGGCCAGCCGTTGGAACCCCTTCGATCCGCAGGTCATCCGGTGGCGGCTGGCCAGCGATGCCCGGGGCGCGCAGCTTCGATCACTCGCCGAACTGCGTGCCGCCGTGGAACCCGCAGCGGCCGAACTAGCGGCCCAGAACGCGCCGGCCCCGCTGCGGCTGGAACTGGTGGATGTTGCCTACGCCCTGCGCGACGCCGGACACAACGGCGAAGTGCCACGTTTCCTGGAGCTGGACATCCAGTTCCATTCGCTGCTGCTCTCCGGTTCCGGCAACGAAATGTTCGCGAATCTCATGGGCCAGGTGGCGGAAACCCTGACGGGACGGACCGTGCACGGCCTTATGCCGGACCACCCGAATGAGGCTGCCCTGCAGTGGCACGTGGACGTGGCAGAGGCGATCGCCAGGGGTGACGCTGCGGCTGCACGGGACGGTTCCGACAGGATCCTGCGCCGGACGATGGCCCGGATGGCAGATACCTGGACCGAGCAGCCGCGTGTCTTTATCCCGGTTCACCGCTGACCGGCCGCGGGATTGGCTGACCGACCGCGGGATTGGGAACCCGCGGTAATACGGCAGACACATTCGATGGGTAACTTTTTGTTTCCCGGAGTTCACTGTATATTCATCTCAGGCCCTCCACCGCGGCATCCCCCAATAGTCGCGGTGGAGGGCTTTCCAATGCCCGGAGAGCGCCGTTCTTTCAGGCGGTGCGCTCCCTATGCGGCGTCGGCGAGCGATTCCCGGAGGCACCAGCCGCCCCCCAGCCCGTCACGCTCCAGCAGCATGGTGGTGAGGGCCGAGTTCCTGTTGTTTCCCAGCCGGACCTGGACCTGCAGGATCTCCACGTCCACCCGGCTGCTGCCCCTGGGCATTCTTCGACGGGTCTCCCACCAGTTGACCCGCTCGAACCACCTCACCGGCTCGGCACACACCGACCATTCCCTTCCGCGGCTGACAACCGCCGTCGGCGTTCCGTCACTGCCCATGCGGACTATCACGTGTTCCATTCCTGCAAGCTATGGCAAGGGGCTG
This sequence comes from Arthrobacter sp. K4-10C, assembly GCF_059090085.1. NCBI lineage: Bacteria > Bacillati > Actinomycetota > Actinomycetes > Micrococcales > Micrococcaceae > Arthrobacter > Arthrobacter sp. K4-10C. The sequence continues at coordinate 84,572 of NZ_JBNHFI010000015.1, forward strand.
ACAATTTGGCCGCGGCGGCAATGACAAAAAACCCCGCAGGTCCGGTCGCCATGAAGGCCGGAACTGCGGGGTTTTGCTTGTGGGTCCTACCGGGATCGAACCGATGACATCCACGGTGTAAACGTGGCGCTCTACCAGCTGAGCTAAAGACCCAAGACGCTGAATCCGGCATTACCGCCGCAACCAACGAACATAGACTTTACCTGACGCGGAGCCTCAAACGCCAATCGGCGCGCAGCCCCGGAACCGGACCCGCACGTCAGAGCGGGGGCAAATGGCCAGCCAGCCAGCTCAACGATTCGGAAACGCCTGCCTCCAGCTTGATGCTTGCTTTGTCATCACCGCGGGTAGCTCCCCTGTTGATGATAACCACGGGCTTGCCGTCTTTCGCCGCGTGCCGGACGAACCGCAGCCCGCTCATGACCGTCAGTGAAGAACCGGCCACCACCAGGGCGGCGGCTTCGTCCACCATCGCGTAGGCCTTCTCCACCCGGTCTTTGGGAACGTTCTCGCCGAAGTACACGAAGTCTGGCTTAAGGGTTCCGCCGCAGGCCGGGCAGGCGGCGACCACAAAGCTGCTGATGAGCGCCTGGTCGTCCACCGTTGAATCGGCGTCAGGTGCCATCTCCACCAGCCCCGTCGCCTCTGCGCGTGCCAGGAAGTCCGGATTCAGTTCTCCCAGTATTCCGGCGAGGAGCCTCCGTGAGTAGGTCCGCGCGCAGTCAAGGCAGATCACCTGGTCATACCTGCCGTGGAGGTCAACGACGCGTGTGCTGCCGGCGTCCTCGTGGAGGCGGTCCACGTTCTGGGTTATCAGGCCGGTAAGGTAACCACGCCGTTCAAGTTCGGCAGCGGCATAGTGTCCCTGGTTGGGATCGGCATGGCGGAGATGCGACCAGCCGATATGGTTCCGCGCCCAATAGCGCTGCCGGTTCGCCGGGTCCCGTACGAACTCCTGGTACGTCATGGGCGACCTCGATGGCGACCCCGGGCCGCGGTAATCCGGAATGCCAGAATCAGTACTGAGTCCTGCGCCTGTGAGGAGGGCGAAACGCGTCCCGCCCAGGAGGTCCCGGATCCTGGCCAGCGCTTGGACGTCATCTCTGGAAGGGTACGCCTGCGGTGCCGGCGGCATGCTGGCAAAGCCCGTCAGGCCTACCCCGTGCCGCTGCCCCTCCATGACCGGTCAGGCCCGTTCCAGGCCGGCCAATGCCGAGCGGTATTCTCCAAGGTCCCGAGCCTGTCCCCGCGGGTTTACAACGGTGTACCGGACTTTTCCTGCGGCATCGATGATGAATGTGCCGCGCCTGGCCATCCCGGTCTCCTCATCGAACACCCCGTAGGAGCTGGCCACTCCGCCGTGGGGCCAGAAGTCCGACAGCAGGTCGAAACTGTACCCCTCCCGGGCGGCGTAGGCGCGGAGGCTGAACTTGCTGTCGACAGAGACGGCAAGGACGGTGGAGTTGGCGTTTTCGAACACAGCCAGGTTGTCCCGAATCTCGCACAACTCCCCCGTGCAGATACCGGAGAAGGCGAAAGGATAAAAAACCAGGACCACGTTCTGGCCGCGAAACGACGAAAGCCGGACCGGCTCGCCAAACTGGTTGGAAAGTTCAAAGTCAGGGGCTGTCCCGCCTACCTCAGGGACAGCAGCGGAGGCAGCGGCAAGCGCTGCCGTCACTTGTTCTTCCTGCTTACCAGGCGGCTGGCGCTCCAGTCCTTGGAGACTCCGGCGGAGGTGGTCACGTGCAGGCCGGCGGTGGGTGCAGCCTCCTGGATGTCCGCCGGGGAGACGTAACCGTCCCGGCCTGACTTGGGGGTAAGCAGCCAGACGACGCCATTCTCGCTCAGGCTTGTCAGTGAATCCATCAGGCTGTCCACCAGGTCGCCGTCGCCATCGCGCCACCAGAAGATCACTGCGTCCGCAACCTCGTGGTCGTCCTCGTCCAGCAAGTCCGAACCGGTGAGGTCCTCTATATCGTCACGCAAGTCGAAATCGACGTCGTCGTCGTAACCGAACTCCTGAATCAGATCCCCGTTCTTGAAACCCAATTTTCCCGCCACATTTACCGAAGTGGCGGCGTCGGCCTCGCTCACGTGTTCCTCCAATGCCTCGAATATGCAGTGCGCATAGTGATATCCATTACTCCCCAAGCCAACACCCTTTGTGCCTGCGCTTCAAGCTGCCTTCCCTGCCGTGCGCCATATTCTGCGTCACACGGGTCCGGCCGCCGGCCTCGCAGCGGCTTTTCGTCACACAACCAGTATGACGGCGAAATACAATTGAAGTGCGCAGGCTGCGGCTACGCATCGTGTTGCGGTGAGGGCTAGAGTGGCTGATGACAACTATGCCTGCGGGACAACAACCTTGTAACTCCATGCAGACATAGGAGCTCTAGGACCCTGCCCGGCACACATGCCCGGGCTGTTGTAACCCATACGTCGCACACGGCGTATATACGCCGGGCAGTCACCCTGCCTGGCCTGAGTGCGCCGATTCATGCGCGCAAAGAGAGGTTGGACGTGGCTGCAGGAGAAGATACCTCCCATATCCTCAGCGGGTTGACTAACCAGCTGCCTGATCGTGATCCGGAAGAGACTGCGGAGTGGGTTGAGTCC
>NZ_JBNHFI010000016.1:0-67408 GCF_059090085.1 Arthrobacter sp. K4-10C
GGGGGGGGCCACCCGGGTCTGTGGGGGGGGGCCCCGGCTTCTTGCCGCCCGGGGCCGGGGGGGGGCGGCCCGGCGGCCCCCCGCTTCCGTTTATGGCGGGTTACCGCTTAGGCGCCCACCAGGGCGCGGTCCTCGCCGCGCAGGCTCAGCGTGAAGGTGTTGGGGCCGCTACACGTAACCGCGACCCGGCAGGTGGTGGTGTTGTGGCGTGCCGAGAGATCGCTGATTGCGGATTCCAGCGTGTGGTGGAGGGTGGCTTTGTCCCAGATCTTCAGGGTTACGGAGTCAGTGGCATCGAACGTCATTATTCAACTTCCATTTCTTGCGGTCTGGCGGCCGAAACGTGTCTGGCCGTGTCCTCGTCGGTGAGGACAAGCAGTTCGGGAAAGCGCATTCCCAGGATTTAGTGTGCACGGCAGCGGGGTTGATTGGCAACCGGAACCGGAGCGATGTGAGCAAGGACACCAGGGCACTGCCTGGTGCTGGCTGGCTGTTACAGAACGGCGGGAGCCAGGGTGAGGGTAAAGGTGTTGGGGCCGCTGCAGGTCACGGCGATGCTGCCCTTGTCGGTATTGTGACGGACGGAGAGGTCCTCAACGAGCGTGTCCAGAGTGTGGTGCACGGCAGAGCGGTCCCAGATTTTCAGGGTCACGGATTCGGCAGCTTCAAACGTCATTGTTCAGCACTTCCTTGCATTAGTCCGGCCAGTGAAGCCGAAGGTCGGCCTGTCTGCGCCCTGAGGCGCCGGCCGCCCGTGGGGCATGCCGGTGTGCCTCATTGCGTCACCAGGATGGATAGGGCGGGAGGTGATCCTGCCCTGCCCTTCCATGGTGCCGAAACCGAAAGGGCGCTCTCAACAAAATGGCCGTTTATTGCAAGTGAATCTCATCACGTGCGGACAGGGGGAGCTGTGAGTGCTGCCCCCTAAACTCCCACCGGAGCCGCCTGCCATTCCGGACCGCCACGGAAGGGGGCCCTTTTTGCCCGCTGAGGGCCGCGCCGGTTTCCCGTGGACAGTAAGATGGCCCCATGTTGAGTTCTGCCGATCACGAGTCTGTACAGCAACTGCAGGAAATCCTGGTGGGCGCGGAGAACGCGGTGGAATTCCTCTCTGGACTCTCTGGCCTGGCCGCAGCCGCCATTTCCGAAGCCGCCGGCGACCAAGTGGAATGCGCGGTCACGCTCAAGTTGCGGCGCAGGCCCGCCACGGCGGCCGGGAGCAGCCCGCGCGCCGTGGAGCTCGACCACGTGGAGCAAGCCTTGGGTGACGGCCCCTGTATCCTCGCCCTGCGGGAAATGACGGCAGTGATGATCGACGACGTTTCCAGGGACCCGCGCTGGCCGGCATACAACGAGGCGCTTGCCGCGGCCAACGTGCACAGCAGCCTGGGCGTGCCACTTGAAATCAGCGGCGATGCCCTCGCTGCCCTTAACTTCTTTGCCACCAAACCGCGGGCTTTCACGCCCGACGTCTATGAGAAGGCCCTGGGATTCGCCGCTGCCGCGCACAACACGCTGCGTCTCTCCGTCCGGATCAACGCGGCCCAGAACCGGGCGGAGGACCTGGAAGCAGCCTTGCAAAGCAGGACCGCCATTAATTTGGCCTGCGGCGTGATCATGGCGCAAAACCGCTGCTCCCAGTCCGAAGCGATGGAAATCCTCACCAAGGTCTCCAGCAACCGCAACCGCAAGCTGCGTGATGTTGCCACTGAGCTGATCGAACAGCTGTCCGGCGACCGCATCCAGACCCACTTCGACGGGTAGCAGCAACCCCCCGGTCAACCCGCGCGGAGGAGGGAGACAATGGCGGATCCTCCGGCCGCGTCCGGTGCACCGGAAGCACGTCCCCGGATATCCCAGCAGTTGCCGCTTCCGATTACTTCGAAGTCCTCTGAGTCTCTTGTGGCAAGGATGAGGGCAGTGTCTTCGTCAATGGCTACCGCCCTTGCCACCAGCCCTGCCGCCACGGCACCAACCGCCCGGCCCAGTGTTCCGGCCTGCGCCGCATGGACATCCACGGAAAAAGGGGTCAGGTTCAAGCCGTCCCGGATGTCCACGGCGTCCAGCCCCTCCGAGCACTCTTCGCCGCACACTTCCGTGCCGTCCACCCGGAAACCGCCGATTAAAGCCCGTCCTGGCGCCACCATTGACCCGGCCGAAAAGCCGAGGTAGGAAGCACCGCCGGCCACGAGGCCGGTAATCGCGTCCAGCGCCGGAGCGAGGCCCTCCAGGTAGGCAGGAGTCAGCCCACCACCCACCACAACTGCGTCCACGCCCTCGAACAGCGACGGGTCAGCGGCACCGTCCAGGCCAAGGAGCACCGGTACGGGTTCGACGGCCATCCGGGCGCGGAGCGGCTCCACGTATTGCGGCAGCCGGCCCGCCGGGTTCCCGCCCTGGTCATGCACCACCACGGCGATTTTGGGGAAGGCATTCGGGCCAGCTTTCTGCGAGACCTCTTCAGCGAAGCGGTCAAACGCGCCGGGAAAGGCTATGTGGTCCGGCCCGGCACCGGCGAGGAAGATGCTCATGGGATTCAACCTACCGGTCCTCCCAGCAATTTCGGGGGAGCCGCAAAGAGGGGGCGGGAACCCATTGACTCCGTCCGGAGGCCGGAATATCGTACAACCAAATGGTTGTAGATGAGCTCCGTGAGGCCGAACTGGACCGCCTCTTCCAGGCGTTCGCCGATTCCACCCGCCGCGACATCGTGCGGCGGGTGACGGTCGGCGAGTATTCAGTGTCAGGCCTGGCAGGCCTCTACGCCATGAGTTTCGCCGCAGTCCAGAAGCATGTGGCGGTGTTGGAGCGTGCATCCCTGGTCACCAAGGAAAAGCGCGGAAGGGAGCAGATTGTGCGGGGTAATCATGAAGGCCTGCAGAAAGCCCGGCGGCTGCTCGATGGATATGAACAAATCTGGCGGCAGCGTGCCGCTCGGATGGCCGACATTCTCGCTGAAGGTTAGGAAGGCATAGCCATGACAGTCATCAGTATGGACAAGAACCCCGAGGCACTGAGCCTTACCCTCGTTGCAGAGTTCGAGGCCGGCGTGGACCGCGTCTGGCAGCTCTTCGAGGACCCGCGACAGCTGGAGCGCTGGTGGGGTCCGCCCACCTGGCCGGCAACTTTCCACAAGCATGAGTTCGTACCGGGCGGCAAGGCCAACTACTACATGACCGGCCCGGACGGGGAGAAGGCCCACGGCTGGTGGCAATTCACCAGCATCCAGGCACCGCGCCAGCTCGAATTCAACGACGGCTTCGCGGACAGCGAGGGCAACCCCACCGGTGACATGGGCATCACCCATGCTGCGGTGACCCTGGAACCCCTGGGGGAGCGGACCCGCATGACCATCCAGTCCACGTTCGAGTCTGAAGAGCAGCTGGAGCAGATGGTGGCGATGGGCATGGAGGAAGGCCTGAAGGAGGCTGTCGGCCAGATCGACGGCATCCTCGCCGAGCACGCCAACGCCTGACCAACAGAAGCGTACGACGGCGGGACGTCCCGCCGTCGTACGCTACGCCTTTGGTGGGGCCTGCTTTGGTGCCGCGGCAAAAACCAGCAAGGAACTGGTGGCGGTGGCCAGGAGTTCGCTGTCCGGCCCAAGAACGCGGCCCTCCGAAAACACCACCCGGGACCCCAACTTCACCACCGTGCCCTCCGCCCGCAGCACCCCGTGGTGAAGGGTGATCGGCCGGAGGTAGCTGACCGACAGGTCGATGGACGTGTAGCCGAACCCCGCCGCGAGCGTGCTGTGCGCCGCGCACCCCACCACGGTGTCCAGGAGCGTGCAGGCCAGTCCGCCATGCACAACACCCAGCGGGTTGTAGTGCGCCTCCCCAGGGCGGCATTCAAACTCCACCCGTCCGTGCTCCACCGCCACCAGGCGAAGGTTCATCAGCGAGGCCATGGGCGGACGCGGGATGCTTCCGTCCCGCATTCCCGAGAGGAACTCCAGTCCGGACATCTTGGGCAGGTGCTCCAGCCCTACCCTCGGATCCGTCCAGCTGAAGGTCTCCGAACGTTCCGCCTGCCCGCTGGCATCCATGGGCGTCTCCTCTTCGATGTCCGCTTTTGTGCCAGCTTAGGCGGTGCCGCGGTTACGCGGCAGGGCGCTCGGCCCCCTCCTGCCACCTCGTGCGCGGCACCCTGGTGGAGTGCAGTTCACCGGACACCGGAATTGCCGGCTTCCCTTCCAGATCCATGTAGCGGCTGGTGACCCGGAACCTTTCGCGGGAAGCGTTTCCCCACTGTATTGCCTTGAAGCCGTTGAACCTTCCAGAGGGCTTCGAAATACTTGGGGAAGGGCGCTGGACGGACGTTAGGCGGTGGCAGGAATGAGCAGCGGGCGGGAGGATTTCCGGAAGCGGCTGGAGCGCGCCGCCGAGGTGCGGTCCTACCGGGGAGCGGGCATCAGCGCCGAAGAGGAAGCTGCCCTCGACGCCCTCGATGCGAAGGAACGGGAGAAGAGGCGCAAGGTGGGCGACGCCGCCAGGGCGGACTACCTGGTCCGGGACGCCATGGCGCAGGGCAAGTTCGACAACCTCAAGTACGCCGGCAAGCCGATCCCTGGCCTGGGTGAGTCGTATGATCCCGACTGGTGGGTCAAAGGCCTGCTCCAGCGTGAGAACATCAGCGGGCTTGGCCCGCCCGCCATTCTCCTGCGCGTCGAGGATGCGGAACTGGACGCCAAGCTCGACGCACAGTACACGGAACAGCAGGTCCGCGACGTCCTTCAGGATTTCAACCGCCGTGTCATCGATGCGCGGCGGCAGCTTCAGGGCGGGCCGCCGGTCATCACCAAACTTCGCGATATCGAGGAAGAAGTGGGGCACTGGCGGCAGCGCCGGGTTTCCCGGACCGTTGAGGCTCCGCCGGAGCCTGAAGCCCCTCGCTCGTGGTGGCAACGGCTGTGGAAGGGGCCTGGCTAAGGGGGGGCAATACCGCAAGGCGTTAGTACGACGGCGGCGCTTCCCGCCGTCGTCGGTTATTGCTTGTGGGGGCTTGGCTTGCGATGCGTGCCTGGCTCAGGTTTCCGGGGTCAGCTCGTAAAGCTCGCAGAGCGTGTTGTAGTAGCGCCCCGTCTGCCCCTTGTGTTTCAGTCCGATCCGGATGCATACCTTTTGTGAGGCGGTGTTGGCCGGCGCTGTCACGGCCACCACTTTCGGAAGGCCGTTATCGAAGGCGTAGGTGAGCACCGTGCGGGCGGCTTCGGTCGCGTAGCCGTGGCCCCAGAAGTCGGGGTGGAAATGCCAGCCTATTTCGGTCTCCCCGGAGGGCTGCAGGGGAAGGGAGCCGCCCGACGCCGGGATGGACTTCAGGAGCAGAGTTCCGGCAAGCTGCCCGGTGTCCTTGAGTTGAACGGCCCAGACCCCGTGGACGGGGTGGTCCATCGCCTGCCACGCGTGAATCCGTGCCTGCGCCTGGGCCATGTCTGCCATGACCTGTCGTGGATTGCCGATGAACTGCTGGACCTCCCAGCGGGAGTAAAGATCCAGCACGAAGCCGGCGTCCTCAGGCCTCCACTCGCGGAGGATCAGCCGTTCGGTCTCGAGACTCTTCACGCCGTTCATTGTGGCAGGGGAGGGGGCGCTTGGGCTGGCAGCACATGTTGAATGGCGTGCCCATATCGCCTTTTCCACATGGGGTGTGGCTGGGCCGGATTGTCAGTGGGTGCCGGAAGACTTTGTTTATGGAGGCCTTTGGGCATCGGCAAGGGTAGTCGCCGCGCAGGGTGGTGACGGTGGTGTCCCTGCTACGGCTTGGGCGTCGGGTTGGGTCCAATCATCGACGGGGGAGGCCCAGGGAAGGGTGCGGTGGGGTACAGCGGTGCCACCTTCACCATGTAGTTGGCCCACTGTGGTCCGGCGATCATATAGCCGTCCAGCCGGGGGTAATGGGTCCCGTTGATGGTGACGTTCTGGCCGGGGCGCTTCTGGCTCTCAAGTGGGTCCCCGAAGAAGGACGCGGTGGACAGTCCGGTGGTGTAGCCAACAATCCAGGTGGCGCCGTTGTTGTTGGACGTGCCGGTCTTGGCAGCCGTTGGCACCTTGTCATGGACCTTGGGGTTGATCCAGAAGCCGGAGCCCCTCACCAGCACGTCCTGCAGCACGGAGTTCACTCCCCGCGCCACGTCAGGCTTCACCGCATCCCGGCACTCCACAGGCTGCACCGGAAGCTTCCCGCCCGAAGCATCGGTGACCTCCACCAGAGCGATCGGATTGCAGTAGCGGCCGTCGTTGGCGAAGGTGGCAAAAGCATTCGCCATATGCAGCGGAGCAACGTTCGTGGCACCCAGCAGGTTGCCCAACTGATGCATATTGATGGGTGACCCGTCCAGGCCATTGTGCAGGCCCACGGCATCCACCATCTTCTGGATGCCGCAGAAGTCCAGCTGGGTGGCTGAAGCGAAAGTGGCGGTGTTGATGGAGTTGTACAGGCCGTAATTGATGGCCATCTTCCGGTAGAAGCCCTCCTCGGCGTTCTGCAGGTCATCCGCTGCGCCCAGCTCAGGGTTGTTCTGGGCCGTGCTGTAGGCGCCCAACACCTTGCCGCAACTCGACCGCCACGGGAACCCCAGCGGGTAAACGCGGCGGGACGCGTCCACTTCCGCGGTCAGGGGCTTGCCCTCGTTCAGCCACTGGGCAAACGTGAACGGCTTCATCGTGGACCCCGTCTGGAACCCGCCCGCACCATTCAGGTTGTTTCCCTGGGGATCCTTGGCATCCACATTGAAGTTCAAGTGGGTATCGAACTTGCCCGGTTCCGCAAGGAAAACTGTGTTTTGAGCCATCGCCAGGATCTTGCCGGTTCCCGGCTGCACGGTCACCAGAGCCGCACCCCACCGGTCCGGGTTGGGTCCGGCCGTGCCGTCCACCTGTTCCTGGGCTGCGGCCTGCAGCCTGCTGTCCAGGGTGGTGATGATGGTCAGGCCGCCGCGGTACAGCTTGCGCTGGCGTTCCACCTCGTTCTGCCCGAACGCCGGGTTGTTCAGGATGAGGTGCGAGATGTAGTCGCAGAAGTACGGGGCCATGGTGGCGTTGGCGCAGCCCTGCCGCTCCGGGCTGATCTTGAGTTCGATCGGCGTGGCAACTGCGTCGTCGTGCTCAGCCTGGGAGATCTTGCCGAGGCGGAGCATCTCGCCGAGTACCTGGTTGCGGCGCGCCAGCGAATTGTCCGGGTTGAGCGCCGGATTGTAGAACGTCGGGCTGTTCACCAGGCCCGCCAGCAGGGCCGCCTGGGGCAGGGTGAGGTCCTTGGCCGTCGTGCCAAAGAAGTAGCGCGCGGCGGCCTCCACACCGTAGGCGTCGCTGTTGAAGAACACGATGTTCAGGTACCCCTCAAGGATCTGCTCCTTGCTGAACTTTTTCTCCAGCGCTATGGCCAGTTTCATCTCCCGCAGCTTGTCGCCCATGTCCTTCTGGCCGCTCAGGATCACCTCGTCGGGCCGGTCCTGCGACAGCCGGGCCTCGTTGATGACATTCGTGACGTACTGCTGGGTGATGGTCGAAGCACCTTGCTGGTCACCCTTGGTCAGGTTCGCCACCACGGCGCGGACAATGCCCTGTGGGTCGATGCCGGCGTGATCGTAGAACCTGCTGTCCTCGATGGCGATGACGGCGTCCTTGATGTGCGGCGACATCTGGTCCAAGGGGATCCGCACCCGGTTTTCGGCATAGAAGGTCGCGATCGGCTGGCCGTCGGAGGTGAGCACCTTGGTGGATTGCGACGGCGGCTGCACAGTCAGTTCCTCGGGCAGGCTTTCGAAGAAGCCGATGGAGTTGCGGACGCCAATTCCCGCGGCTGCCACTGCCGGGACAACCAAACTCGCAGCCAGGATCCCGCACATTGCACTCGCCGCCAGGAACCCCAGAAGTCGTCCCACAGCGGTGCCGACGCCGGGCCTGCGCTTCCGTTTCTTCGCCATTTTTCAGCCCTCGAGCTTGGAGGTGAGAAAAGACTACGCCGCTGCAGATGCGTCTTCCAGAGTCCGGCAGGTCAGGATTTGGTCACACTTGTCCCTTGACCAAGCGATAGTTAACGACATATCGTTAACTATCGCTGAGGAGGTCAGCGTAACAGGAAAGTACCGAAAGGACGATGCCTCATGAAAGGCATGAATGACGAAAAATTCCCGGACCGCGAATTCGGCAGGAGCAGGTTCCAGCGGGGAAGAGGCCGCAGGGGGCCCCACGGGCATCGCGGCGGCGGATTCGGTCCGGGCTTTGGACCCGGGTTTGGTCCGGGCTTCGGGCCTGGTTATGGTCCCGGATTCGGTCGCGGCGCAAGGCGGGCAAACCGTGGGGACGTGCGTGCCGCCATCCTCTCGCTCCTGGCGGAATCACCGTCGAATGGTTACGGGCTGATCAAGACCATCGCCGAAAGGACCGACGGTGCCTGGCGGCCAAGTCCCGGTTCCATCTACCCCACGCTCCAGCAGCTGGTCGACGAGGGGCTGATCGAGGCGCTGAGCGAAGGCCGCGGTACCGAGTTCTCCCTCACCGAGGCCGGCAGGGCCTATGTTGCAGAACACGCCGAGGAGATGGAAAACGCGTGGAACGCCGGCCCCGACAGCTCGGACCGGGACTTTCACCAGAGCATCGGCAAGCTGATGGGCGTCATCCACCAGTTCCGCAGCGGCGTTACCGAGGAGCAGCGTGCCGCAGCCATCGAAAAGCTGGATGAGACCCGCCGTGCCCTGTACAAGATCCTGGCGGACTAAGCCAGGGAAACCGGGAGGTGCTGCAGCCTGCTGGCTGGTTACACCTAGGCGAATGAGTCTTCCCTGGCGGGCCGCTCCAAGGAGTCCGTGGCTGTGCCGGGAAGCTGGGAAGAACCGGGCCGCAGCGGGTTGAAGCCGGCTCCCAGCTCGCCAAAGGCGTAGGCGCTCTCGGCGTGCTCGGACAGGTCCACACCGGCAGTCTCAGCTTCGTGGCTGACCCGGAACCCGATGGTCTTGTTGATAGCCCGGCCGATAACCAGGGTGCCCAGTCCGGAGAGCAGCAGGGTGACCACCACGGCTGCTGTCTGGGCGATGAGCTGCTGCATGCCGCCGCCGTAGAAGAGCCCGCCGCCCTGGCTGTCCACGGGAAGGGCAATGAACCCGAGGGCCAGCGTGCCGATGAGCCCGGCACCCAGGTGGACCCCCACCACGTCCAGGGAGTCATCCAGTCCAAAGCGGTACTTCAGGTCGACAAAGACGGCGCAGGCAGCGCCGGCTACCAGGCCCAGGCCGATTGCGGCCACCGGGCTGATGTTGGCGCAGGACGGGGTGATGGCCACGAGTCCGGCCACCACTCCGGAGGCCGCACCCAGGGAAGTGGGATGGCCGTGCCGGATCTTTTCAGTGACCAGCCAGCTCAGCATCGCCGCTGCCGGAGTGACCAGGGTGTTCACCCAGACCAGCCCCGCCTGCTCGGCAGTGGTGGCGGCACCGCCGTTGAAACCGAACCAGCCGAACCACAGGATGGCCGCGCCCAGCATGATGAAGGGCACGTTGTGCGGGCGGTGGTTCGGGTCCTTGGCGAAGCCGTGCCGCTGGCCGACGATGAGGGCGAGAACCAGTGCCGCTGTTCCGGAACTGATCTCCACCACGGCGCCACCGGCGAAGTCGATGACCTGGCCGAATATGGCGGTGAGGGCCCCGCCCGCGCTCAGCAGGCCGCCGCCCCAGATCATGTAGGCGAGCGGGCAGTAGACAACGGTGACCCACGCCGGCACGAACAGGGCCCACGCGCCGAACTTCGCCCGGTCCGCGATGGCGCCGCTGATCAGCGCGACGGTGATGATGGCAAACGTGGAACTGAAGCCCGCCTTGATCAGATCGGGCGAGCCCATCAGGTTCTGCAGTCCGAAGCTGGTGAACGGGTTCCCGAAGATGCCCAGCACACCGTCGCCGGTGGTCATGGAATAGCCCCAGAGGACCCACACCACTCCGACGATGCCGGCGGAAATGAAGCTCATCATGATCATGTTGAGGGCAGCCTTGGCGCGGGTCATGCCGCCGTAGAAAAGACCCAGTCCGGGGGTCATGAGCAGTACCATCGCGGCCGACATCATCAGCCAGACGTGTTGGGCAGAAATCTCCACCGGCAGTCCCTTCGCACACGATCCTCCCGGGGCGGTCCGACGCCCCGGCAATTCCCCCGGGGACTCATCTTTCGTGGCCCGTGTTTCCGTTAGCGCCCAGGAAAGTTGCGGCGGCGTTACACAAACCGCCGCTGCGTGAAGTTCCCGTGTCGAAGATGTTTCGGCGATGTTAACGGGCGCCATCAGCGGTGCCTGGACCGAAGAGTTCCCGCTGCTCCTGGCCCCAAAAAGCAGGCGACGCCGCGAGGGACAGGTGAGGACCCGCCGTCGTCCGCCTTGCCCGCCAGGTTTCCTGCCCGTGAACGGAAGCTCACCGGCTCCCGGCAGGACTAGAACCGGCGGGCGTTAACCAGGACCGGGAGCCTGGTGCGGACCTCGTCAACGGAGGATGGCTCGATGTCCACAACGGCAAGTTCCGGTTTTCCGCCCAGCGCCACCAGGGCGGAGCCCAGGGGCGAGATGACCGCACTGTGGCCGATTCCGGTGGGGGCGGTGCCCGCAGGTCCTGCGCCGACGGTCTCGGGGTCGCCCTGGCCGCAGGCAACAACAAACGTGGTGCTGTCCAGTGCCCGGGCACGGACCAGCAGGTCCCACTGCTCCGCCTTGCCTTCGCCGGCACCCCAGGACGCACACACGATGTTGACCTGTGCGCCGGCCTTCGCGTTGGCCGTGAACAGGGCCGGGAAGCGGACGTCGTAGCAGGTGGCAAGGCCGAAAACCGTGCCATTGACCTCGAAGGTGACAGGGCGTTCCCCGGCGTCCACTGTTTTCGACTCGGTGAAGCCGAAGGCATCGAAGAGGTGCACCTTGTCATAGGAGGTGTCGACGCCGGGACCCGTCACCAGCAGGGTGTTGCGGACCCGCCCGTCCTTCCCCGGGGTGAACATCCCTGCCACGATGGCGATGTCCAGTTCCCTGGCGATGCCGCGGACCTTTTCCGCCCATGGCCCGTCCAGCGGCTCGGCAATGCCCCTTAGGGAATGGCCGAAAGCCCGCATCGCCGCTTCCGGGAAGACCACCAGCTCCGCACCCGCCGCCTTGGCCTGGGTGGCGTAGTCCCGGATCAGCTCCAGGTTGGCTGCCGGATCAGCGCTGCTGATGATCTGGGCGACTGCAAGACGCATGGAAAACTCCAATCTGGTGCCACAAGGCAGGGCGCTGGCGGGACATTCCCAGCTTATCGAGCTACTGCTTGTAGCCTTCCACCTCGCTGACGGGCCGGGCCTCAGCCTCGTTCGGGTTCTCTCCGGATTCGGACTTGGCCCTGCGTTGGCGCAGCAGGTCCCAGCACTGGTCCAGGCTTTCCTCCACCTGCTTCAGCCGGGCCTGGTCCGGAACCTGGCCGCCGCCGGCGGCCTCTCGCAGGGAATGTTCCTCCTCCACCAGGTCCTGGATGCGCGCCAGAATATCCTGATCGTTCATGATCTCCCCTTACTCCGTGCCGGTCCGTCTGGTCCCCTCAGGGTACGTAGTCAGTGCAGAAGCCACCACCCCTGCGCGGTACCATCAGGTTCATGCCCACTGTGCTCGATATGGCAGGTCCAATCCTGGAAATGCTGACTTGGATGTGCCTGCCCACCGGGCTGGGTCTGCTGTTCTACACCGGGTTCCTCCGCCGCTTCGTCCATCCATGGGCAGTGGCCGACGCCGTGGTGTACTCGGACAACACTGGCGTGGGATTCCGCTGGCTGGACGGGAAACAGCAGGTGCACCACGCGCCCATGTCACCCCACGACATCAAGCCCCTGTCAGAGGGCGACACCCTGCCCATCTACTACCATCCGAAGCGTCCCACCCAGTGGCAGACCGTGGCGCCGGAAGAGGCCGGCAGGACGGCTTCCGTGCTGGGCCGCGTCCTGACCGGCATCGGCGCTGTGGCCCTGCTGGCCGGTTTTGTCCTGCCGATGTTCTAGGCCGGGAGGAGGCTACCCGGCGAGGACTACACCGATGCCCAGGCCGCCCAGCGCCGCGCCCGCGAAAGCCGTCCAAAGCACCGAGGCGATGTCGGCGTCGACATACTCCCGGGAGATGCCCCGGGAGCTGGTGCTGTAGCGCCGGCGCTGGGTGAGGTAAATGGCCAGGGCGGCAGCCGAGGAAACGCCGAAGAGCAGCAGGATGGGAAACCCGTGCACCGGAAGCCAGCGCAGGAAGATCGCGCTGACCGTGACCAGAGCCATCATGGTGCGGCCCCATGCGAGGGTGGTCCGTTCGGGCTGGAGGCCCGGATCCCCGTGCGGGCCAGCGGAGCGGGAACGTGCCATGCGTCAGCGCCAGAGGATGAAAACAAGCACGACGGCGGCCGCCAGCGCGCCTGCCCCGGCCAGCAGGGGCACAATGAGCGGCAGCGGCAGGGGTGCCTTGTTGCGCATGCTGCGTTCCACCCGAAGCCACCGGACTGCCGCGCCGGCGCTCAGCAGCATGCCGAGGAGCAGCAACACGACGGCCAGGCCCTTGCGGACCGGCTCCAGGAACAGGTCTGCGGTGAACGCCTCAATGGCGATGCCGCCTGCCAGCAGGGCCAATGAGGTGCGGATCCAGGCGAGGAACGTGCGCTCGTTGGCCAGGGTGAAACGCGGATCGGGTTCTTCACCGCCCGGCAGCAGCCGCTCGGCGATTTTCCCGCGCGACGGCGGTGCGGGCTCCTTGGGCGGTTGCTGGCTGCTGGTCACGGTGCCAGTTTAGGCGGTACAGCTCGGCCGTTCAGGCCGTGGCGCTGACCTGTCCGGACCGTGCGGTGTCCGGACGGTGCGGTGTCCGGACGGTGCGGTGTCCAGACGATGCGATGTTCAGATGGTGCGGTGTTCACATGGTGCACTGTTCAGGCAGTGCGGGCGCGCACGGCTTTGTCAGCGAGGTGTTCGCCGATGGGCAGCGCTGCGGTGGCGGCGGGGGAGGGGGCGTTCAGGACATGGATCATCCGGTCCGTCTCGGCCAGCAGGAAGTCGTGCACCAGTGTGCCGTCCCGGCGTACGGCCTGCGCTCGGATGCCGGCCTCGTACGGCAACAGGTCAGCAGCGGTCAGCCCGGGCGCGTACTTCCGGCATTCCCTGAGGTAGCTGCCCTTGAACAGGGAGTTGCGGGCCTCGCGGACCGCCGTTGCCGCATGCGCACGGGCCACCCTCCACAGACCGGGAAAGCGCACATACCGGGCCACGTCGCGAACGTCCACCGAGAACTTGGGATACCCCTCGCGTGCCAGTCCCAGGACGGCGTTCGGACCCACGGTGATGGTTCCGGCCACGGTGGGGCTGAGGTGCACGCCCAGGAAAGGCAGGGCAGGGTCCGGAACCGGATAGATGAGGTGCCGGACGTAGCCGGACTTGGCCGCCGGCAGCTCGAAGTATTCGCCGCGGAACGGGATGATCTGGACGTCGATGTCCACGCCGGCCAACTCCGCAACGCGGTCCGACTGCAGGCCCGCGCACGCTACCAGCTGCCGGCAGGAGTACAGTCCGCGGATGGTGCCCACATCAACCCTGCCGGCATGCTCGGTGATGGAGTTGACCTTGGCGCCGGTCACTACCCGTCCGCCGCCAGCGGTCACCAGTTCCGCAAGTCTCCGTGCCACGGCACGATAGTCCACAATGCCCGTGCTGGGGATGAACAGGGCGCCGAGGCCAGTAACGTTCGGCTCCCGGCGCAGGAGTTCTGCCTCGGTGATGCGCTCGCACTCCAGGCCGTGGATGCCGGCACGTTGCTCCAGCTGGTCCAGTCGTGAAAGTTCCACCGGGTTGGTGGCCACCAGCAGTTTGCCGGGTTCGGCAAAGCGGATCCCGTGCTCCCGGCAGAAGTCCTTGGTCTGCTGCGCCCCGGCTTTGCTGAAGCGGGCCTTGAGGCTGTCCGGGGCGTAGTAGATGCCGGAGTGGATAACGCCGCTGTTGTGCCCGGTCTGGTGGGAACCGAGTGTCCCAGCTGCTTCCAGCAGGACCAGGGAGGCTCCCGGTTCCTTGCGGAGCAGCTGGTAGGCGGTGGCCAGCCCCACGATTCCGCCGCCAATGATGCAGTAATCCGCCTGGTCCATCATCCAACCTCCCTGTTGGCCCCGAGCCTATCCTCCCGGCGCCCGGCTTGGCTGCCGCTGCGCTGTTCAGCCGCCGTTCCGCGGGGCGAACATAATGACGGCGACGCCCAGCAGGCAGATGAGGGAACCGGTGATGTCCCAGCGGTCGGGCCGGAAACCATCGAAGATCATGCCCCAGGCGAGGGAACCTGCCACGAACACCCCGCCGTAGGCCGCAAGGATCCGGCCGAAGTGGGCGTCCGGTTGGAGGGTGGCAACGAATCCGTAGGCGCCCAGGGCAATGACGCCCAGCCCGGCCCACCACCAGTCCTTGCCTTCGCGCACGGACTGCCACACGAGCCAGGCCCCGCCGATTTCCGCAGCCGCCGCCAGGGCGAACAGCAGGACAATCTTGCCAATGGCCAACGTCTGATCAGGAGTACCCACGGAGCCATCATGCCAGCCGGGAATGCGGCCAGGCTCCGCAAGGTTGGGCAGGTATGGAGCGCATCGGATTCTTGTCATTCGGACACTGGGGCCCAGGCCAGGGCTCCCGCACCAGGACTGCCGGGGAGGCGCTGCTCCAGGGCATCGAACTGGCGGTGGCAGCGGAGGAGCTGGGCGTGGACGGCGCATTCTTCCGCGTCCACCACTTTGCCCGCCAGCAGGCTTCCCCATTCCCCCTGCTGTCCGCCATTGCGGCAAGCACCAGCCGGATCGAGATCGGCACCGGTGTGATCGACATGCGGTACGAGAACCCGCTCTACATGGCCGAAGAGGCTGCGGCCACGGACCTGATCAGCGGCGGCAGGCTCCAGCTGGGCATCAGCCGCGGTTCACCCGAACCGGCCCGCCAGGGCGCGGCAGCCTTCGGCTACGTACCGGAACCAGGCGAGACCGACGCCGACATGGCCCGCCGGCACACTGCCCTCTTCCGCAAGGCGATCAGCGGCGCCGGCGTGGCAGAGGCCGATCCGCGGTATGCCGGCGGTGCCACCGGGCTCCTGCCGGTCCAGCCCCAATCACCCGGCCTAGCCGAACGCATCTGGTGGGGCGCCGGAACGCGCAAGACCGCCGTCTGGGCTGCCGAACTGGGCATGAACCTGATGAGCTCAACCCTGCTCACCGAGGACACCGGCGTCCCGTTCCACGAACTGCAGGCGGAACAGATCCGGCTGTTCAGGGACGCATGGTCCGCTGCCGGCCACCGGCACGAGCCCCGGATTTCAGTGAGCCGCAGCGTCCTTCCCATCGCGGACGACGAGGACAGCCGTTTCTTTGCGGGCAGCGCCCTGCGCGACAGCCGGGACCAGGTGGGAACCATCGACGGGTTCACCGCCAGGTTCGGCAAGAGTTATGTGGGCGAACCGGATCAGTTGGTAGAGGAGCTGGCTGCCGATACGGCCGTCCAGGCCGCGGACACCCTGCTGCTCACCGTCCCCAACCAGCTCGGCGTCGAATTCAACGCCAAGCTCCTGGCCAACGTGGCCCGCCATATCGCCCCCGCGCTTGGGTGGAGCCCGGCCGGATCCTGACTCCGCAGGGGACTGGCACCACCTGATTGTCAACTCCGCTATGATGCGTTGCCCACCCATATCCGCGGTATACTAAGCATGCTTATTGAACCCTTGGGGAACGTTCTGCAGCCGCAGCCGTTACTCTTAGAGTGCGGCTTTGGGGGCTTTGCCGCCCTGACACAGAGTGACTGCGGAACGGTCATATGACGGAGAGAGAGAAATATGGCCCGCGCCGTTTTAGGCTTTATCGCATGATCCGGCTACGTCAGCTGGCCCAGGCGGCCTCCGTACTTACCACGCCTTTGGCACCGGAAGACATCCTCGCGCTGTTCAACCCGGTCTACTCCGCGCGGCAGCTCCGCGGTGTGGTCACGCGCGTCGTTCAGGAGACAGCACAGTCAGCCACGATCTTCTTCCGCCCCGGCCGCGGCTGGCACTCCCACCTGGCCGGCCAGTGGGCTCGGATCGGCGTTGAACTCAACGGCGTCCGGCACTGGCGCTCCTATTCACTCAGCGCCCCCGCAGGCAAGGACCCGGCCATCACGGTTACCGACGTTGGTGCCGTGTCCGGAACACTGGTGCGCACCACCCGCCCCGGCGACGTGCTCTTCCTGGCACCCCCGCAGGGCGACTTCGTCCTCCCGGAGCACCCGCGGCCCCTGCTGATGGTGACGGCGGGCAGCGGCATCACCCCGGTGATGTCCATGATCCGCACGCTTGTTCCACGGCGCCCGGATGCCGACGTCGTGCTTGTCCACTCCGCCAAGACGCCCGGTGACAGCCTGTTCCGCGAGGAACTTGCCGAGCTTGCCGACCAGTTCCCCAACTTCCGGCTGGCCCACTGGTTCACCGGTGAGCAGGGCCGCATGGACCTTACCAACACCGCCCAGCTGGACGAGCTCTGCCCGGACTGGAAGGAACGGGCGGCCTACGCGTGCGGCCCGGACAGCTTCCTGGACGACGCCGAGGCGCTCTGGAAGCGCGCAGCGCTCACGACGGCGGCGCCCGGCTCAGAGGTGGCGGTTGCCGGCAGTGCCGGCAACCTGATGATCGAACGGTTCAACACCACGTTCAACGGCGGTGTGGGGCACGACGGCGGCGTGGTCACCTTTGAAACGTCCGACCGGGAAGTGGAAGCCGACGGCGACACCCCGCTCCTGGACGTGGGTGAGGACGCCGGGATCCTGATGCCCAGCGGCTGCAGGATGGGAATTTGCCACAGCTGCCTCACCCCGCTCCGCGCGGGACAGGTCCGCGACCTCCGCACCGGGGAAGTCCACGGCGAACCCGGCCAACTGATCCAAACGTGCGTCTCGGCAGCCGCCGGACCCGTCAACCTCGAACTCTGAGGAGCATCACGGTATGTCTGTAATTTCACCCAGCAAAGCCACTCCCTCATCCACCAAGGGCGGCGCTGCCGGCGGGTCGAGGACCCGCCCCGGAAAGCTGGCCGAGTCCGGCAGTCCCACGGTCCGGCCTCCTGCCGCGGCACACCTGACCGACGAACAGGTGGCGGAGCTCGGACGCGAACTCGACGCCATCCGGGACGAGATCCTGGCCAAGCGCGGTGCCGAAGACGCTGCGTATATCCGCCGGATGATCAAGATCCAGCGCGGGCTGGAGATCTCCGGCCGTGCGGCCCTGCTGGTCAGCAAGAACAAGGCCGCCTGGGTCACCGGCACCACCCTTCTCAGCCTCGCCAAGATCCTGGAGAACATGGAGCTGGGCCACAACATCCTCCACGGCCAGTGGGACTGGATGCGTGACCCGGACATCCACTCCACCACCTGGGAGTGGGACTTCGTTACTCCCTCCCGCTCCTGGCAGCACACCCACAACGACCTGCACCACCGCTGGACCAACGTGGTGGGCAAGGACAACGACGTCGGATACAACCTCCTCCGGATGGACGAGGACCAGCCGTGGAAGCCCATTAACCTGGCCAACCCGTTGTTCAATGCCATCCTGGCACCGGTATTCGAGTGGGGCATCGCCATCTACGACCTCGAGCTGACCGAGTACAAGGAAGGCACCAAGTCCAAGGAAGCCCTGCTCAAGGACCTCAAGGCCCTGGGCAAGAAGGTTGTCACGCAGTTCACCAAGGACTACGCAGCCACCCCCGCTGTGGCCATGCTCACCGGTTCCGGCAAGCAGGCCCTCTACGGCACCATCGCGGCCAACGCGGTACGCAATGTCTGGGCACACGCCGTGATCTTCTGCGGCCACTTCCCCGAAGGCACCGACACCTTCACGGAGGAAATGGTGGAAGGCGAAACCCGCGGCGACTGGTACGTCCGCCAGATGATCGGCTCGGCCAACATCTCGGGTTCGAAGTTCATGCACATCATGACCGGCAACCTGTCGCACCAGATCGAGCACCATCTGTTCCCGGACCTGCCCTCCAGCCGGTATGCCGAGGTCGCCCCGAGGGTCCGTGAAATCTGCCAGCGTTACGGCCTCAAGTACACCACCGGGCCGCTGTTGAAGCAGGTGGGTTCCTCCTGGGCCAAGGTCTTCAAGCTGGCCCTTCCGGGCAAGGCCGCCAGGGCCTGAGTCCCGTTACCGCCGCGGGCTGGGCGACAGGACCATGTCGTCCAGCTTGGGCAGGGCATGCCGCAGCCGGTGGCCGGCCTGGTCCATGATGCTTTCCGCCGCCGACAGGCTGGTGTCCTCCACCAGCACCGTGGCGGTGCCCTGCAACCGGTGCCCGTTCCAGCGAAGCTGCACCCGCTGCACTGCCAGTACCCCCGGGGTTCCTTCCAGGGCCTGGCAGGCCAGTGACACCAGTTCGGGCTCGATGCCGTCCATCAGGCGGCGGCCGATGCTCCGGATGGTTCCCCACAGCAGCACCATGATGGCCGCGGAAATCAGGAGCCCTACGATCGGGTCCGCCAGCGGGAATCCGAGCATGACGCCGGCGGCGCCGAGCACCACGGCCAGTGAGGTGAAACCGTCCGTCCTGGCGTGCACTCCGTCCGCTACCAAGGCAGCGGAACCTATTTTGCGGCCCACCCGGATCCGGTAGATGGCCACGGCCTCGTTGCCGGCGAAACCGATCAGCCCGGCTGCCATCACCCAGCCCAGGTTCTGCAGCGGCTGCGGATGGATCAGCCGGTCCACGGACTGCCAGCCGGCCGTGATCGCGGACAGCGCCACGACGCCCACGATGAACAGGCCAGCCAGATCCTCGGCGCGGCCGAACCCGTAGGTGAAGCGGCGGGTGGCTGCCTTCCGCCCCAGGATGAACGCCACCCAAAGCGGGACGGCGGTCAGGGCATCCGAGAAGTTGTGGATGGTGTCCGCCAACAGGGCAACCGAGCCGCTGACCAGGACCACGGCAAACTGCAGCACGGTGGTGACCAGCAGGACGAAGAGGCTGACCTTCAGGGCGCGGATGCCCTCAGTGCTCGCTTCCATCGCACCGTCGATGGAGTCCGCCGCATCGTGCGTGTGCGGGACAAAGAGGTCCCTCAGCCAGCCGCGGAAGCCGCCGTGATGATGGTGCCTATGTTCATGATCGTGCTCGTGGCTGTGGTCTTGAACGTGCTGGTGCCCGCTCACTGCTTGACGCCGTCCTGTTGCGGGCTGTCCAGGCGGTGGTGGGCCGGATGTCCGCCCAGTGCGTGCTCGGCCTGGAAGATGGCATCGGCCACAAGCTGGCGGGCATGTTCGTTCTCCAGCCGGTACAGGACACGGGTCCCGTCCTGCCGCGTGGAGACCATCCTGGCGAGCCGCATTTTTGCCAGGTGCTGGGAGACGGCCGCGGGCGATTTGCCCACCACGTCGGCAAGGGCGCCCACGGCCATCTCTCCGTCCCGAAGGGCCAGGATGATCCGCACCCGGGTGGCGTCCGCCAGCATCGCGAAGACTTCCACGGCGAGCTCCACATACTGGCCGTCCGCCCCCAGGGAACAAATCTTCTTATCTGCATTCATGCGCATATAGTGTCACAATCGTTGCAGCACCGCACTATGGTGACGGCCGCCGTCGTCGCATAATTGATCCCACAGCCGCCGCGGCCGATGGAGGAATCATGCGGATCCTGGGAGCACTTATCGTCATCTGGCTGATCATCGGCGGCGTGGCTGCCTGGCAGCGTGGCTACTTCGGCGGAGCACCGGATAACTGCGCGCAGGCAGGCACCGTGGCCATCACCGTCGTCGCCGGCCCGCTGAACTACATGGGCGCCAATCCGAAGATCACGTGCGAGATCCCGCAGCCGTCCCAGTAAGGGATATCCAGCCGGGATCAAGCCAGTAGCGGACGCCGGTTTGGGACGTCCAAGGGCAGTGACGGCCCTAGAGTAGGGAGTGCGCGGGCTCCGCACGACGTTCGCCCGCTCCGACCAGCCTCGAAAGGAATTGCCCGCTATGGCTTTCATCACCGTTGGAACCGAGAACAGCACCGACATCGAGCTCTACTACGAGGACCACGGCTCGGGCCAGCCGGTTGTTTTGATCCACGGCTACCCCCTGGACGGCTCATCCTGGGAAAAGCAGGCCACCGCCCTGCTGGACGCGGGCTACCGGGTCATCACCTACGACCGCCGCGGCTTCGGTAAATCCAGCAAGCCCACCGAAGGGTACGACTACGATACCTTCGCGGCCGACCTGAACGAGCTGTTGACCACCCTAAACCTTAATGACGTGGTGCTGGTGGGCTTCTCCATGGGCACTGGCGAAGTGGCCCGATACCTCGGTACCTACGGTTCCGCCCGGGTGGCCCGCGCTGCCTTCCTCGGTTCCCTCGAGCCGTTCCTGCTCAAGACGGACGACAACCCGGACGGTGTTCCCCAGGAAGTCTTCGACGGGCTGAAGGAAGCGGTCACGGCGGACCGGTACGCCTTCTTCACCGAGTTCTTCAAGAACTTCTACAACTCCGACACCTTCCTGGGCACTCCCCGCCTGAGCCAGGAGTCCGTCAACGCCAGCTGGAATCTTGCCGCCAGCGCCGGTGCCACCGCATCTGTCGCCGCGCAGCCCACCTGGCTCACCGACTTCCGCAAGGACATCCCCAAGATCGACGTTCCCGCGCTTATCCTGCACGGCACCGCGGACAACATCCTTCCCATCGACTCAACGGGCCGCCTGTTCGCTAAAGCACTGCCCGGTGCTGATTACATCGAAATCGAAGGTGCCCCGCACGGCCTGCTCTGGACCCACGCCGCCGAGGTCAACGAGGCGCTGCTGAGCTTCCTCGCCAAGTAGGGATTAACGTGCCGTTTCCGGCGACGGCCGGTCCGCCGTCGCCGGAAACGGGCGGGCGTGGGTCATTTCAAGGCAGGCGAGTCAGCAGAAGACTTGCCGGGTGCGTGAGGGGCCGGTGAAACGGTTGCGGGGCACAGCTGTATTGCCACGTCCCGAAGCTCGCGGGGATGGAAAGGCTTGGTGAGGTACGCTGCAGCACCCGAAGCCATGCCGGCCAGCAGGTCGTCTTTCTCGGACCTCGCAGTCAGGAACAGCAGGGGGGCCTTGCTCAGTGCCCGGACGGCGCGAGCCACCACGTGGCCGTCCATGTCCGGCAGGCCAAGGTCCAGGGTGACAAGTGCGATGGCTGGATCCGCGGCGGCGGCGATGGCCTCGGCCCCGGTGGCCACGGTCTGCACCTCGAATCCGGCGCGCGAAAGAACCACGGTTATCAGTCCACGGATGTCCTTGTCGTCTTCGACGACGAGGCAGACCTTTTTCTTTTCCATAAAAGCCCCCCGGCCAAAGTTGGCCTTATTCTACCTGTGCTGCTGGTGCTTTGGCGGATGTGTCTGCTAGCCGTCGTAATGCGTGCGCGCCGGGCCCTGGCCCAGGGCGTTGACAACCGCGGCCGCCACATCGTGCAGTTTCGAGTTGCGGGTGCTCGACGCCGTCTTGAGGATTTCGAAGGCGTCATTCTGGCTGCACCGGTTCTGGGCCATGATGATGCCCACGGCCATGTCGATCACCGTCCGCGATTCCAGCGTGGCGCGCAGGTTGGCGGCGGTCTCGCTGTAGTGGGCGAACCGCACTGCCAGGCGCAGCGCCAGTGAGGTCTGGCTGACGAAATCATCGGCAAATTCCAGAACCCGGCCGTCAAAGCGGTTGGGCCTGCGCGAGTAGAGCATCAGGGCAGCCTTCGTTTCACCCTCGAGGCGGAAAGGCAGCGCCACCACGGAGCGGACCCCCTGGGCCATTACGGCAGTGGAATATTCGGGCCACCCCCGGTCCGCCTCGATATCCCGAACGTGCACGGTCTCCCGGGTGGCGGAAGCGGCCAGGCTGGGGGTTTCGGCGAACTGGTGCTCAAGCAGGCCAAGTGCCTTTGCGTCCGGGCCGCTGCTCGCCACCGTGGCGGCCTTGCGCGGCCGAAGCAGGGTGATGGCGCACAGCATCTCGTCGCCGGGCTCGGAAAGACTACGGGCAGGCACCTGCGCCAGTTCGTTGAGGAAGTCCTCAACGTCAGAGCTGTTCAGGACCAGCTCGTGGAGGTGCCCTGTAATGGATGTATCGGTTTTTGCTGTTGACTCGCTGGCCACGATTTTTCTGGTGCCATTCGCTCAGGTCAAAACGAGCCGGCAACACGCCGGCCTGCCGGAAAGGCGGGAACCGGTGAAGGTCGCTGGATCGACGAACTGTCCAACGGCCTGCTGCTAAACCGATACGTCCGAGTATATACATCCAGCAGAAGGGGGGACGCCATATCGGCCACCGCCGGAGCGCACTGCTCTGGCGCCTTGCCGGTGTTCCCGGCAGAATGAAGCAGGCGCCGGCGCTCCGGCGGCAGACGTGAAACAAGCGGGCCGTTTTCCCCGGAAGGGACACGAACATGACCAGACTGCTCATCATCGGTCCGCCGGGTTCGGGCAAGGGGACGCAGGCCGAACACCTGGCCCGCCACTTCGGCATTCCTGCCGTTTCCACAGGTGACATCTTCCGGAGCAATGTAAGCGAGGAGACCGAACTGGGCGGCCAGGCTGCAAAGTACCTCGACGGCGGCGATTTCGTCCCGGACCACCTCACCAACGCTCTGGTCAAGGACCGCCTGCTGGACAGCGACGTCCAGTCGGGTTTCCTGCTGGACGGCTATCCGCGCACGGCGCCCCAGGTGGTGGAACTGGACAACATGCTCGCTTCCCAGGGGCTGGCCCTGGACGCCGTCATCGAGCTGCGGGCTCCCGACGCCGAACTGGAGCAGCGGATGCGGCGGCGTGCCCAGGAGCAGGGGCGGACCGATGACACTGTGGACGTGTTCCGCAACCGGCTTGACCTCTACCACCGCGAGACCCATGAAGTTGTGTCGGTCTATGCCGGCCGCGGGATCCTGGTCTCCGTAGACGGCAGCGGGGACCCTGTGGAGGTCACCGCGATGGCGATCGCCGCCGTCGAAAAGTTCCTTGCCACACCCCGGTCCTGACCAGGCCCGGACCTCCAACCAAAGGATATCCCGATGAGAATTGCCGTCACCGGCGGAAGCGGAAAACTGGGCCGGCACGTGGTTCGCCGGCTCACCGATGACGGCCACCACGTCCTGAACCTGGACCGGGCAGGCGCCAGGAGCCCCGGGCTGCTGGTGGTGGACCTGCGCAACTACGGTCAGGTGGTGGATGCGTTGCTGGGGGTCGACGACAGGCACAGCGGTTTCGACGCCGTGGTGCACCTTGGTGCCGTTCCGGCGCCGGGCATCCTTCCGGACGCTGCGACCTTCGAAAACAACATGCTTTCCACCTACAACGTCTTCCAGGCTGCCCGCCGTGCGGGCATCAAGAAGGTGGTGTACGCCTCCAGCGAGACGGTGCTGGGACTGCCGTTCGACGTCGACCCGCCCTACATCCCCGTGGACGAGGAATACCCCGCCCGCCCGGAAAGCACCTACTCCCTGGTCAAGCACCTCGAAGAACAGATGGCGGCGGAGCTGACGCGCTGGGACCCGGAACTGAGCATCGTGGCGCTGCGGTTCTCCAACGTCATGGACGAGGAGGACTACGACGACTTCCCCTCCTTCGACTCGGACGCGAAGCTCCGAAAGTGGAACCTCTGGGGCTACATCGACGGCCGCGATGGCGCCCAGGCAGTGGTGCGGGCCCTGGAGAACGGCCGGGCGGGATTCGAAGCCTTCATCATCGCCAATGCGGACACCGTGATGAGCCGGTCAAGTGCCGGCCTCGCCGCCGAGGTCTTCCCTGCGGTCAAGGTCACCAAGGAACTGGGCGAGCACGAAACCATGCTGTCCATCGACAAGGCCCGCAGGCTCCTGGGCTTCGAGCCTGAACACAGCTGGCGGAACCCCCGGGCATAGTCCCGGCCCAAGTTTGCCGCCGGAAACGCACCGCGCGCAGGAACATCCAAGGGTTTTCACAGGATCCTGCAAGGACCCTCCGGCGGGGCCTTTTGGGCTCCTATTCTGGTGGTAACAGCGGTGGTCTCCGCCACCCCCAGCGCCATCCCAGAGGACCCCAAAATTCGCACCCCATCTTTCGTGCTGCCCGCCGCAGCAGCCCTGGTCTCCGCCGTCGCCCTGACCGCCACGTCCCTCCCCGCCGTAGCCGCACCAAAAGCGGATGCGGGCGCAGCGGGTCGCTACATCGTCCAGTACGCGGCCAATGCCGACGTGGACGCGGAGGCGGCAAGCCTGCGCGGGCAAGGCGTCGGCGTCGGACGTACCTTCAAGCACGCGCTCCGCGGTGCCGTGGTCACTGCCAACCCCGCCCAGGCCGAGGCGCTGGCCCGCTCCGGCCGCGTTTTGTCGGTGGAGGCGGACGCGCCTGTCAGCATGTCCGGCACGCAGCAGCCCTCGCCGTGGGGGCTGGACCGGGTGGACCAACGCGCCCTGCCGCTGTCCGGCTCCTACTCGTGGACCCTGGCGGGCGCCGGCGTGACGGCCTACGTGGTGGACACCGGAGTCCTGCCCTCCCATGCCGACTTCGGCGGCCGGGTGGCGGCAGGCTGGAGCGCCGTGGCCGACGGCCTGGGTTCCAGCGACTGCAACGGCCACGGCACCCACGTTGCCGGAACCGTCGCAGGATCCACCTACGGCGTGGCCAAGGCCGCCACGGTGGTGCCGGTCCGGGTGCTCGACTGCAAGGGCTCCGGCTACAACTCGGACGTCGTGGCCGGACTGGACTGGATCGCGGCCCACCACCCCGCAGGTGTGCCGGCAGTGGCCAACCTCAGCCTGGGCGGTCCCGCCAGCGCGGCAGTGGACACGGCCATCCAGTCAGTGATGAGCGACGGCGTCACCGCAGTGGTTGCCGCCGGGAACTCCGCCGTTGACGCGTGCGGCAGTTCTCCCGCCCGCGTCTCCGGCGCCGTCACTGTGGCGGCCAGCGATTCTGCCGATAGGCAGGCGTCCTTCTCCAACTATGGCTCCTGCGTGGATCTTTACGCCCCCGGGGTAGGCATTGCGTCCACGTACTACAGTTCCTCCACGGCAACGGCTTCCATGTCAGGTACCTCCATGGCCGCGCCGCACGTTGCCGGGGCCGCAGCGGTGCTGCTCTCGCAGAACCCCGCCCTCGCGCCGGCGCAGGTAGCCAGCACACTGGTGACGAATGCGACTGCCGGAGCCATCACGGGCGCCACGAGCGGGACGCCAAACCGGCTGCTGTATACCGCGGTTGCTGCCCCTGCCCCTGCGCCCGCCCCGGCTCCGGCTCCGGCCCCCACGGTCACGGCCGTGACGCCAAGTGCGAAGGCCACCTCGGTGGGCACCGGCACCAACGTGACGGCAACCTTCAGCGCCGCGGTACAGGGCGTCAGCCCAGCCACCTTCGTGCTCAAGAACGCCGCCGGCAGCACCATTCCCGCCGCCGTCACCTACAACGCGACCACCCGTACCGCCACTCTTGACCCCTCAGCGGGCCTCGCCGCGGACACCACCTACACGGCCTCGCTGGTGGGCGGCGCCTCCGCCATCCGGGATGCCGCCGGAACTCCGCTGGCCTCCACCAACTGGACCTTCCTCACCGGCCCGGCTCCCGTGGTTACCGGCACCACCCCGGGCAGCAACGCTTCGCTGGTGCGGCGCGGCAATAACATCAGCGTGAGCTTCAGCGAGGCGGTGCAGGGCGTCAACGGCACCACCTTCACGGTGAAGAACTCCGCCACCGGCGCGGTGGTCCCGGCCGCCGTGTTCCGCAACGGCACCACCAACCAGTGGGTCCTGGACCCGCAGCAGGCACTGGCCGGCAAAACCAAATACACCGTGACGGTGGCCGGCGGAGGAACCGCCGTCCGCGACCTCGCCGGGAACCAGCTCGCCACCCGTACCTGGCAGTTCACCACCGGCTCGTTCTGATCAGGGTGGCCGCGGCACCGGTTGCCGGGCAGCCAAAAGGCGGCCGACGGCGGCAGTTACCTGCCGTCGTCGGCCGCCTTGTCCAGTCCTGCTTCAGGCTTCCGGCGTTCTGCTTCCCAGCGGGATAATGTCGTAACCGTCCCCGCTGGCTATCATCTGGCGGCCGTGGGCACCGTTGTATCTGAGCCATAAGACAGAAGAATCCGCTGCCACCTCCTCCACTTCGCCGGTCCGCACCAGTCGTCCCCCTGCACGGAGTTCCACCCATAAACCGCGCAGGTCCTGCCAGTCATCCGCTGCTCCGGGCATGGATTGACCCTTCCGTCAGATCCGGTCGGCGGTATTCACCGGTACCGGCACGGGGCGCTGTTCGGCCTCTTTCCCCGGTGCTTTTGGACCGGTTGCAGCCGGGGGCCTGGTCCGCAACTTGAACCGCTTTCCGACGGTGCTTCCGCCTCCATTGCTGCGGTTCTTGTTGAAGATATCGAAGCCAACGGCGAGCAGGAGGACAAGTCCCTTGATGAGCTGCTGGTAGTCCGTGCCGAGGCCAAGAATGGACATGCCGTTGTTCAGCACGCCCATGATGAGGCCTCCGATCATGGCGCCGGCCACGGTTCCAATGCCACCCGTTACGGCTGCTCCGCCGATGAAGGCGGCGGCAATCGAGTCCAGTTCAAAACCGGTGCCGCCCGCGGGCTGCGCCGAGTTCAGCCGTGCGGTGAATACCAGCCCGGCCAAGGCGGCCAGGACACCCATGTTGACGAAAAGCCGGAAGGTGACGGCCTTGGTTTTGATGCCGGAAAGTTCAGCCGCGTGGAGGTTGCCGCCAACTGCGTAGACGTGGCGGCCAAAAATGCTGTTGTTCATCAACGCGGAGTAGACAATCACCAGGACAGCGAGGACGATCAGCACGATCGGCGTGCCGCGGTAGCTTGCGAGCAGGAAGGTGATGACGAGCATGAGCAGCGCGATGAACGCCGTCTTCGTGGCGAACCACGCCATCGGTTCGTTCTCAAGATCGAACTTCCTGCGGATCCTGCGCTCCTTCAGCGACTGGAACACAATTGCTGCGGTGCCGCCGACGCCCAGGATGACGGTCAGCCATTCCAGCACGGAGGTACCACCGGTGATGTCGGGAAGGAAGCCGCCGCCCAGTGCGCGCAACTCGTCGGGGAACGGGGTGATCTGCTGGTTTTTCAGCGTGATCAGGGTGAGTCCGCGGAAGATCAGCATGCCTGCGAGGGTAACGATGAATGCCGGGATGCCCACGTAGGCGATCCAGTAGCCTTGCCACGCTCCCACCAGCGCGCCCATCAGGAGGCATGCCGGGATGGCGAGCCACCACGCCCACCCCCAATGGACCATCATGACGCCGGCCACCGCGCCGATGAAGCCGGCGACGGAGCCTACCGAAAGGTCGATATGTCCGGCGATGATCACCATCACCATGCCTATGGCCAGGATCAGGATGTAGCTGTTCTGGACCACAAGGTTGGTGACGTTCTGGGGCTGCAGAAGGATTCCGTCGGTGAGCACCTGGAACAGCAGCACAATCAGGATCAGGGCGACGAATATGCCAACCTGCCGGAGGCGGCTTGTCAGGAAGCCGAGGGATTCTCGTAGGGCGGACATGCTATTCCTTCTCTTTGGTCATGTAGTGCATGAGGGTTTCCTGGGAGGCCTCGGCAATGGGCACTTCACCGGTGACGTGGCCTGCGGACAGGGTGTAGATCCTGTCGCAGATGCCAAGGAGTTCGGGCAGTTCCGAGGAGATGACAATGACTGCTTTTCCTTCGGCCGCGAGCTGGGCAATGATCGTGTAGATCTCAAACTTGGCGCCGACGTCGATACCCCTGGTGGGTTCATCGAGAATCAGCACGTCCGGATCGGAGAACATCCACTTGCTCAGCACCACCTTCTGCTGGTTCCCGCCCGAGAGCTTGCCCGTGACAGCGGCAACTGAGGGCGCTTTGATGTTCATGCTCGTCCGGTAGCGGTTGGCAACGGCTGTCTCTTCGTTCTTGTCCACCCAGCCCCGCGTGGCCAGCTTTCCGAGGGCAGCCATGGAGATATTGCGCTTGATGTCCTCAATGAGGTTCAGGCCGTAGTGTTTGCGGTCTTCGGTGGCATAGGCAATGCCGTGCCGAATAGCTTCCGGCACGGTGGAGGTGTTGATTTCCTGGCCGTACTTGAACACCTTCCCGGAAACGGCGCGCCCGTAGGTCCGCCCGAACACGCTCATGGCCAGTTCGGTCCTGCCCGCACCCATGAGTCCCGCCAGGCCCACTACTTCGCCCTTGCGGACGTTGAGGTGGGCGTTGGATACCACCATTCGGGTGTGGTCCTGGGGATGCTGGACTGACCAGTCTTCGATCCGCAGCACTTCCTCCCCGATGTTGGGGGTCCGTTCGGGGTAGAGGCTGTCCAGATCGCGTCCCACCATGCCGCGGATGATGCGTTCCTGGGTGATCTGGCCTTCGGCCAGCCGGAGCGTTTCAATGGTCCTGCCGTCGCGGATGATGGTGACGGCGTCCGCGACTTTTCGGATCTCGTTGAGTTTGTGGCTGATGATAATGCACGTGATCCCTTGCCCCTTGAGGTGCAGGATCAGGTCCAGGAGATGGCCCGAGTCCTCGTCGTTGAGGGCAGCCGTGGGCTCATCCAGGATGAGGAGCTTGACTTCCTTGGACAGGGCTTTGGCGATCTCCACCAGCTGCTGCTTGCCTACGCTGATGTGCTGGACCGGGGTGACCGGATTCTCGGCCAGGCCCACCCTGGCCAGAAGCTTGGCCGCTTCCAGGTTGGTTTTGCGCCAATCCACCCAGCCGTTCCTGGCCTGCTCATTTCCGAGGTAGATGTTTTCGGCGATGGAGAGGTACGGGCTAAGGGCTAGCTCCTGGTGAATGATCACGATGCCGCGCTTTTCGCTGTCATTGATGCTGGAAAAGCTGCACGGTTGGCTTTCGAAGAGGATTTCCCCGTCGAACGAGTTGTCCGGGTAGACACCGGACAAGACCTTCATCAGGGTTGATTTCCCGGCCCCGTTTTCCCCGCAAATGGCGTGTACTTCGCCGCGGTTGACATCCAGGGTGACATCCTGGAGGGCCTTGACCCCCGGGAAGGTCTTGGTGATTCCTCGCATTTGAAGAATGGGTGTGTTCATCGTCAATTCCCACTGACTGGTTGGAAGCTGGCAGCCTGCTGCTGCAGGTGCTGGGGGAAGCGTGTGGCCGGGCCGAAAGGCCCGGCCACACCTGCGTGGTAGTTACTTGACGTCGGCGTCCGAGTAGTAACCGGAGTCGATGAGTTCCTTCTTGTAGTTGTCCTCGGTGATGATTACGGACTCAAGCAGGAAGGCCGGAACAACCTTGACCTTGTTGTTGTAGGTCTTCGTGTCATTCACTTCCGGCTCCTGGCCCTTGAGGACGGAGTCGACCATCTTGACAGCCTGCGAGCCGAGCTTCCGGGTGTCCTTGAAGATGGTGGAGTATTGCTCGCCGGCGATGATGGACTTCACGGAGCCCTTTTCAGCGTCCTGGCCGGTCACCACAGGCAGCGTGCCTTTGGCGTAGCCACCGGTGCTGGTCAGTGCTGAGATGATGCCGATGGACAGGCCGTCATAGGGAGAAAGCACGCCGTCCAGTTTGGTCCCCGAACTGTAGGCGGCAGTGAGGATGTCCTCCATGCGCTTCTGTGCGACAGGCGCCTGCCAGCGCAGGATGGCTGCCTGCTCGAACTTCGTCTGGCCGCTGGGCACCTTCAAGGTCCCGGCGTCCAGGTAGGGCTTCAGTGTGTCCATTGCGCCGGTCCAGAAGAAGTTGGCGTTGTTGTCATCCGGACTGCCGGCGAAAAGCTCGACGTTGAACGGGCCCTTGCCCTCTACCTTCTGGCCGCTGGCATCCACGAGGCCGAGCCCGGTCAGCAGGGATGTCGCCTGCTGCACGCCCACGGTGTAGTTGTCGAACGTGGTGTAGTAGTCGACGTTCGGGGAACCGTTGATCAGGCGGTCATACGCGATGACTTTGACGTTCTGCTCCTTGGCCTTGGCCAGGACATCCGTCAACGTAGTGCCGTCGATGGCGGCGATGATAAGGGCCTTGGCGCCCTTAGTGAGCATGTTTTCGATCTGTGATACCTGGGTAGGAATATCATCATTGGCGAATTGCAGGTCAGTCTTGTACCCCAGGTCCTTCAAGGATTTTTCGACGTTACCGCCATCAGCAATCCAGCGCTCAGATGTCTGTGTGGGCATGGAGATGCCCACGAGGGACTCACTGGGATTTGCAGATGCCCCTGATTCGGTCGCTGCGCCCCGGGTGCCGCAACCTGTGGCCCCGACAGTGACGGCAAGGGCGACTGCGACGGCGCCCAGTAGTTTCCTGATTCTCATGCTTTTCTCCTTCCGCGGAGGCCGGTCCGCGAGGTGGTGCCGGGCCGGCAAGCATCTGCGCTTGCTGGCAATAGAGCCGCCAGGAGTGCCTGGTGGTGATGCGGGGTCCGGGCTCCGGACATCGGGGGGAGTGGCGGGCCCCGTCGAAGTTGCCAGAGACCCGGCCGGCCCCTGGTTCAACAGCTCACGCGTCTCTGTTAGCGCTAACACGGATGTTACTGCACGGTCACTTGTGAGTCAAGTCACTTATCGGCGATGGGTCCTTCCATGCGAAGCGCCGCAGCCGTTTCTGCGCACCCAACCGGGGCGCGGCTTACGGGATAGTCTTCACCCAAGCAATCTTTCACCTTGTAGGGAGGGGCATCGCAGTGGGACAGCAGGGACCGGCAGGCTCTCGGGCACCCTCCGGAACAACCGGGAAAGGTGCCGGCAGGTGGCGCGCTTTCCACGACAAGTTTGTGGTGGAGGAACGCTACGTCGAGCCTGCAGACCGGCGCGGCCTGTACCGTGCAGCGGTAATTCTGGCGGCGGCCGGGGTGGCCCTCTTCCTGGCCACCCTTATCAGCGTGCTGCAGGCGGACGGCCTGTCCGCGGCAGACGGGCCGGTCCGCGACTGGCTGCTCGGACTGAGGTCCGGCACCCTTACCGCCGTCATGATTTTCCTCGCCGTGGTGTTTGGCCCCATCGCCCTTCCCATCATTATCCTCGTGGTGGTTGTGGCATGGGGCTTCGCGGCCAAGCATGCCTGGCGGCCCATCCTGCTGGCCTCCGCGATGCTGGCCGGCGTCATCGTTTCGCAGATCATCCTGCAGATTGTCCGGCGTTCGCGCCCGCCCGTAGACCAGATGCTCTTCGGCATAGACCACACCTTTTCGTTCCCCTCCGGGCACGTCCTGGGAGCCTGCGACTTCCTGCTGGTGGGCGCCTTCCTGATCTTCTCCCGGCGGAAAAACACCCGGGCCGCGGTGCTTGGCTTCATTGGGGCGGGTTTCGGTATTGTGCTGGCGGCACTGAGCCGGTTGTACCTCGGCTACCACTGGCTGAGTGATGCGCTCGCTTCAGTCTCCCTGTCGCTCATCATCCTGGGTGGAGTGATCGCCCTGGACACCTGGCGGACCGCCCGGGTGCCGGGAGAGCGGATCACGGGGGACCTCTCCAGGGCCGAGACGCAGGGGGAGTAAGCCCCGTTCAGGCCGGCGGCCGGGACCTTGCCCGCTTCAGGGCACGGTGCAGCTTTACGTTGGCTGCCTCCAGTTCCAGCACCTTGGCCACGCCCGCAAGGTTCAGGCCCTGTTCCAGGAGTTCGCCGATCCGCAGCAGCACGGCGATGTCGTCGTCGCTGTATTGGCGGGTGCCACCCGCGGTCCGGGACGGGGTCAGCAATCCCTTGGTCTCATACAGCCGGATGTTCTGCTGGCCCGTCCCAGCCAGCTTGGCTGCAACCGAGATGGCGTAGAGCGCACGTCCACTGGCGGGGCGGCGCGCCGGTTCTGCTCCGGGGTCTGCCATAGGGTCTCCAAGATTGTGGTCCTGCGGTATTGCCTCAGTTTCCCACGGGTGCTATAAAAAATCTATATCCACCACCATAGATCGGTGGGGGATGAGAACCGATCCAACACTTACAAGCTGAAGGAGTGGGAAAATGATGTTGATGCGTACGGACCCGTTCCGTGAGCTGGACCGGCTCACGCAGCAGGTCTTTGGAACCGCCGCCCGCCCGGCCGCCATGCCCATGGATGCCTGGCAGGAGGACGGCGAATTCGTGGTGGCGTTCGACCTTCCAGGGGTCAAGGTTGACTCGCTGGACCTCAATGTCGAGCGCAATGTCCTTACCGTCCGGGCCGAGCGCCAGGATCCCACGCAGCCCAACGTGGAGTTGGTGGCTGCCGAACGTCCCCGGGGTGTCTTCAGCCGCCAGCTGATCCTGGGCGACACCCTGAACACGGACAACATCAGGGCGAGCTACGACCAGGGTGTCCTGACTTTGCGCATCCCCGTCGCGGAACAGGCCAAGCCGCGGAAGATCGAGATTGAAACGCAGCAGGACCAGATGCAGCAGATCGCAACCTAGCCCGTTGGGCGGGATGCTGGCAGCGCTCCTTGCGCTGCCTGCATCCCGCGGTCCTTTGTCCGACGGCGGTCGCCGGGCCTCCGGGCCCGTGCCCCGTGAGTTGGGACGGCCACTATGACAGACACCCCCGATTACTACGCCACCTTGCGCGTCCCACCGGACGCCAGCCCCCAGGAGATATCCCGGGCCTACCGGGCCTTGATGCGCAGCCACCATCCCGATATGGATGGGGCCATCGGACCGGAAGGGGAACTGCTTCGCATCATGCAGGCATTCAACGTCCTGCGGGACCCGGAGCGGCGAGCCGCGTACGACAAGCAGCGGGCGGCGTCCGCGCCCAGGGTGATCCCCGTGCGCAAGGTACCAACCCGCGGCGGGTCTTCCGCGCACACCATCAGGGTCACGCCCGTCCGCTGGGAAAGCGGGCCCTGGTCGTAGCGGCGGCCTCGATCCAGCGCTTGACGTGGCATCAACGACAACAAATACCGCGAGGAGGCGGAGAACTGCATGAGCGAATGGCGGCGCTACGATTCACACCTGATTCCGGCGTTCCACGAGCGCTTCGAGCAGCGGTGGGGCCAGGGGACCGCACCCTTCCTGGACCCGGAGGCTCATGAGGAACCCCTTCCCCGGGCGCAATGGATCAATCCGGCCACCGGCGCCGCACTCGCCGTGGTACCTGTGTGGACTGCCGAGGAAAAGCAGCAAAGGTCCTTTGGCGTGTTCTACCTGCCTCCCGCCGGAGACATCTGGGTCCTGCGTCCGGGCTACACCGGCTACCTGGAACCGGCGGACGGTGAAACGGAGCACCTGGTCACCCTCCGGAACGACGCATTTCGAAAGGCCGTGGCGCACGCCAAGGAGTTCCTGTTCGGCTCCCAGTGATGCTGGCTGCCGCTGCCCAGGAGGCTGCGGGTCAGGGACTCCGCATCGGCCACCAAGTCCTTTACGGCCGAGGCCAGATGGCGATCGCCAACGGGCTGGTCCGCCAGGGTCGCCGCCACCACTGAACTGCCCCGGTTTT
This sequence comes from Arthrobacter sp. K4-10C, assembly GCF_059090085.1. Classification (NCBI taxonomy): domain Bacteria; kingdom Bacillati; phylum Actinomycetota; class Actinomycetes; order Micrococcales; family Micrococcaceae; genus Arthrobacter; species Arthrobacter sp. K4-10C. The sequence goes on from NZ_JBNHFI010000016.1 coordinate 33,355, forward strand.
TCATCCATTCGCAGACCCTGGCAGTGCCTGCTCGTCAGCACCCTTACCTTGTGCGATCCTGAGACGTACTTATCCACCGTGACAAAGGGCCCGCCACATGCACATCACCGCCAAGGATCTGGCAGCACTCATTCCCCCGGGGTTCACGCTCGGCGTTGCCACCGCCGCCTTCCAGATTGAAGGGGCACTGGATGAGGACGGCCGCGGGCCCGCCGGCTGGGACGTGTTTGCTGCCAAACCGGGTGCCATCGTGGAGGACCACAGTCCCGTCACGTCCTGCGACCACTACCACCGCATGCCGCAGGACGTGGCCCTCATGAAGCAGCTGGGCGTGGACTCCTACCGGTTCTCCTTCGCGTGGCCGCGGATCCAGCCCACGGGCAGCGGTCGGGCCAACAAGGCTGGCCTGGACTTCTACGACCGACTCCTCGACGAACTGCTGGCCAGCGGAATTTCGCCGATGGCCACCATCTACCACTGGGACACGCCCCTGGCGCTTGACGAGGCGGGCGGCTGGCTGAACCGGGACACTGCCTACCGGCTGGGGGAGTATGCGGGGATCCTGGCCGAGGCCTTCGGTGACCGGGTGGCCCGGTGGGTCACCATCAATGAGCCCGCCACCGTCAGTACCAACGGCTACTCCCTGGGCCTGCATTCGCCGGGCAAGGAGTTGCTCCTGGGCGCCTTCCCCACGGTCCACCACCAATTGTTGGGGCACGGCCTTGCCGTACAGGCTCTGCGTGCCGCCGGGGTGCCGGGTGAGATCGGGATGACCAACGTCTACTCTCCCATGGTGCCGAATTCAATCAACCCCTTGGACCGCATCAGCGCCGGCCTGATGGACCTGGCCCAGAACCGGCTCTACGCGGATCCCGTGCTCACCGGCAAGTACCCCGACCTGATCCGCGCGGCCAAGTTCTTCTCCTCCTTCGAACACCCGGAGGAGGACATGGCACTCATTTCACAGCCGCTGGATTTCTACGGCCTCAACTACTACATGCCCACCAAGGTGGCGGTGGGCCCGGGCGGCGGCGCGGTGCCGGCCAGCATGGCGGAGGCCATGGGCAGCGACCTCAGCGCGGCGGGCAGCGGGGGCACACCGTTCCACGTGGAAACCTGGCCGGAAGCGGACATCACGTCCTACGGCTGGCCCGTGAAGCCGGAGTACATGGCGGTTGCCCTGAAGGAGATGGCTGAGCGGTACCCCAACCTGCCGCCGGTGATCCTCACCGAGGGCGGGGCCAGCTTCGAGGACATCATTGTCCGGGACAAGTCCACCAACACCAGGTTCATTCCGGACGAGCGCCGGCTGAAGTACCTCTCCGACCATCTGGAAACGGCGTTGCGGGCCACGGCGCCGGGCGGCGAGGCCGAGTCCATCGACCTGCGCGGCTATTACGTCTGGTCCCTGCTGGACAACTTCGAGTGGTCGGCCGGGTACAACCAGCCCTTCGGCCTCCTGCACGTGGACTTCGAAACGCTGGAAAGGACACCGAAGGCCTCCTACTTCTGGCTCCAGGAACTTATCGAGGAACGCGACCTCGCCGTGGCGGCAGGCGCAGCCATCGCGCAGGCCGTGCTACCGGAGGTGTTTGCCACAGAAGCGCCCGACGACGGCATGTCCCCCCTGGGTGCCAGCGCCTAGGACTCCAGCAGGTTCAGAGCATGCCCAGCACAGACAGCTGTTTGGCCATGCCGGCGCCGTCCGGGGAGTAGATCCAGGGGACCTTGGAGGTGGTGTGGTCCCCGTCCTCCGAGTGGCCGCCGGCGAAAACGGATTCGCTGATGGACAGCTGGCGGATGGCGATGGCAGCTACCTTGTCGGGGTTCTCTGTTGCAAAGCCCGAGTAGATGGCCTCGTCATGCTGGCCGTTGTCGCCGATCAGGAGCCAGCGCATGTCCGGGAACTCCTTGCTCAGCCGCTCCAGGTTCCGGTGCTTGTGCTCCTGGCCGCTGCGGAACCAGCGGTCCTGGGTCAAACCCCAGTCCGTCAGCAGCAGCGCCCCTTTCGGATACATGTTGCGGGTCAGGAACCGGGCAAGTGTCGGAGCCGCGTTCCACGGGCCGGTGGACAGGTAGATCACCGGCGCGTCGGGGTGTTCGACGGTCAGCCGGTCCAGGAGGACGGCCATGCCGGGGGTGGCCATGCGGGCGCGCTCGCTCAGCACGAAAGTGTTCCAGAGGGCAAGGAACGGGCGGGGCAGGGCTGTCACCATGACGGTGTCGTCGATATCGGACACGATGCCGAACTTCACGTCGGGTGCGATCACCTGGATGAGGGCCTCCGCAGGCTCGGTTCCTTCCGCGCGCAGGACGGCGATGTGCCAGCCGGGGGACAGCTGGACGTCCACCTCGGTGTCAATCAGCCCGCCCCGGTCCGTACGGACGTGGGCGACCACATCCCCAATCGTGATTTCGACGTCGATGAACTGCAGCGGCACGCCCGTGAACGCCCGCCAGCCGCGGATGTTCTGGGTGCCGTTCTTTGCATCGGTTTCCGCCTTGCTGCCCGGCATCGGCTTTTGCGTCATCAGGACCCGGCCCAGCACCCGGACCTGGGTGGTGGACCCGTAACCCTGGTAAGCGATGGTCTGCGGTACGAACTTCCACCGCTTGGCCAGCTGGATCCGGACGCCGTTGAAGGCGTCGGATACCCGATGGGCCAGGCGGAATGCCTGGTTTCCGGACAGCACATGCCGATGGCCCATGTCCTGGTTGGAAGGGGTAGCTGTGTTCCGGTGCGAATTTTGCGGAGCGGTGTCCATGGCTCCACTCTGCCACAGGGCTGCCGCCTGCGAGGAGACACCCGCACCATTACGCTGCGCCGTGACGGCCCACCATGCCGGTGCGCGGTGACGATGCCGAAGCGTCAGCCCGTCCCCAGGATGCCGCGCAGGGTCTCGGCGTTCCGCACCGCGTTGCCGCCGCCGTCGTTATTGAAATAGGCGTAGACATCCAGGCCGGCAGCCGCCCACCCGCGGATCCTGTCCGCCCACCAGTGCAGGTCGGCGTCGGAGTAGGAGCCCGCGTAGAGGTGCTGGTGGTCCGGCCCGTGCAGCCTGATGTAGGTGAACGGGGCCGTGGTGCGCAGGAGGCAGGGCAGGTTGGCGCCGCTCATGATGCAGTAGGCGGCCTGGTGCCGCTCCAGCAGCGCGAACACCTCCGGGCTGTCCCAGGTGGGGTGCCGGAATTCCACGGTGATCCGGATCCAGGACGGGACCGCCGCCAGGAAGTAGTCCAGCCGGGCATCATCGCGCTCCATCTGCGGTGGCAGTTGGACCAGCAGGACCGCCCGCTTGTCGCCGAGTTCATGCCAGCACCGGGTGATGCGCTCCAGCCACACCTCGGGGGAGTACAGTTTCCGGGCGTGGGTAAGCCCGCGCGGGGCCTTGACGGACATGGTGAATCCCGGGGGGAGTCGCTGGTTCCAACCGGCGAAGGTTGTGTCCCTGGGCCAGCGGTAAAAGCTGGCATTGAGCTCAACTGTGCTGAACTGCGCCACATAGTGCTGGAGCCGGTCCCTGGCAGGCAGCCTGGGCGGGTAGAGGACGTTCTCCCAGTGGTCGTAACTCCACCCTGAAGTGCCGATATGGACTGCCACCCCTGCAGGCTACACCCAATTGTGCCTTCCGCCAGCCGCCGGTTGTGGCAGGGTAAGGACATGGCGCGAATTGAGGATTACGCGGTGGTGGGAGACCTGCAAACCGGGGCACTGGTCAGCAATGAGGGTTCCATCGACTGGCTGTGCCTGCCCCGCTTTGATTCCCCCGCGTGCTTCAGTGCGCTGCTGGACACGCCCGACGCCGGACGCTGGCTTTTGGCGCCGCAAGACGGCGGGCCGTGCACGAGGCGGAGCTACCGGGACGGCAGCCTGATCCTGGAGACCGAGTGGCAAACCACCGAAGGGACGGTGCGCGTCATCGACTTCATGCCGCCCCGTGACGCGGTGGCGGACATTGTGCGCATCGTCGAGGGCGTCAGCGGCAGCGTGAAAATGCGCGGCGAGCTGATCATGCGGTTCGACTACGGCCACATCATCCCCTGGGTGCGCCGGGACAAGCACGGGCTGCACGCCATCGCCGGCCCCGACGCCGTCTACTTTGTGACTCCCGCTCCCCTCCACAGCGAGAACATGCACACGGTCAGCGAGTTCACCGTCAGCGCCGGCGAACGGGTGCCGTTCGTGCTCACCTGGGCGCCAAGCCACATGGGCAGGCCCCACACCGTGGACGCCGAGAAAGTCCTGGACACCACGTACGCGTTCTGGCGCGGCTGGGCGTCGCAGTGCACGGTCAAAGGCGAATACCAGGACGCAGTGTTGCGCTCGCTGGTGACCCTGAAGGCCCTCACGTATGCGCCCACCGGAGGGATCGTGGCGGCCGTGACCACTTCCTTGCCCGAGCAGTTGGGCGGCCCCCGCAACTGGGACTACAGGTACTGCTGGCTGCGGGACGCCACCATGACGCTCCAGGCACTCCTGGCCGCGGGATACACCGCCGAAGCGGCGGCCTGGCGGGACTGGCTGCTGCGCGCCGTGGCCGGGGACCCGGCGGACCTGCAAATCATGTACGGGATCCACGGTGAGCGGCGGCTCCCCGAGATGGAGCTGGGCTGGCTGAAAGGCTATGAAAACTCCTCCCCGGTGCGGATCGGCAACGGCGCGGCGGAACAGCTGCAGCTGGATGTCTGGGGTGAAGTCCTGGACTGCCTGGCCCTGACCCGCCACTCGCTGCTCAAGCACTCGGACGAGGCATGGGATTTGCAGTGCGCCCTCATGGCCCACCTTGAAACCATCTGGGACCAGCCGGACAACGGGCTGTGGGAGATGCGCGGCCCGCGCCGGCACTTCACCCATTCCAAGGTGATGGCCTGGGTTGCCGCGGACCGGATGGTGAAAGGTGTCCGCGAATCCGGTCTGCCCGGTCCCGCCGAGCGTTGGGAGGCGCTGCGGGACACCATCCGCCGCGACGTCATGGCCAACGGCTTCGACGCCGCCCGCAACACGTTTGTGCAGTCCTACGGGAGGCCCGAACTGGATGCCAGCCTCCTCCTGATACCGCGTGTTGGCTTCCTGCCGCCCGACGATCCCCGGGTCATCGGCACTATCGAGGCCATACAGCGCGAACTCACCGAGGATGGCCTGGTGCTGCGGTACCGTCCTGCCGAGAGCGACGACGGGCTGCCGGGCGATGAGGGCGTTTTCCTGGCGTGTTCCTTCTGGCTGGTGGAGGCTCTGCTGGGCGCGGGGCGGCCGGAGGAGTCGAGGCAGCTGTTCGGACGCCTGCTGGAGCTGCGGAACGATGTTGGGCTGCTGAGTGAGGAGTGGGCGGTTAAAGCGGGCCGGCAGCTGGGCAATACACCACAGGCTTTCAGCCACTTTGCCCTTGTGACTAGCGCTTTGGAGCTTCATCAGGATACCGTTCGGCGGAGTGACACCCCCATTCCGCCGGAATCGGCGGAAAAGCGCAGAGGCGGCGCTGATAAGGGTGTAGCTTCTCCTTCGCAGAATAGCTAAGTATACTTACTAACACCTCATGGAGTGCTCCAAGAAGCACAGCGCCGTGACTGACGGAGGAGTGATATGTATGGCCGGGTATTTTGAGCTTGTGGACGCGCCTGACGGCGGCTACAGGGTGCGGATGCTTGACGGGACCGGAAACTTGATGGCCATTTCGGTCACCTTCCCTACTAAGAGGGCTGCAGTGGCCGGGGTTGCGATGGCCCGGGAGATTGCCGGCACTGGCCTTATCAGGGACAAAAGCCACAGTGGCGCGGGCACGGTTATCCGGGAGCCCGTGCGGCCGGTCAGCACGGCCAAGGAGGCGGCGGCCCGGCAGAAAAGGGCGCCGGCGGCCAAGCGGACAGCGGTGAGCTGATGGGGCATCCCCGCATGCCACCCCCTGGCGGGCAACGCCGGGGGGTTCTCTTTGACGTCGACGGGACGCTGATCGACTCGTCCTACATCCACACCCTGTCCTGGTGGGGAGCCTTCCGCCAGTACGGCTATGACATCCCCATGGCATCCATCCACGGCTTCGTGGGCATGGGCGGGGACCGTCTAGTGGACAGCCTCCTCCCGCCAGACCGGGACCGGGACGCGGACCGGGAAGTGATGGCAAGCCACGGCGCGCTGTACGCCTCCCACTGGCCGGCGCTGCGGGCCTTCGACGGAGCCAGGGACTTGCTCGCCCGGTGCCATGGCGACGGGCTTGCCGTTGCCCTCGCGTCCTCCGCGCGGAAGAAGGACCTGCAGGTCATGAAAGACATCCTCGGCTCCGACCCCTTCATCGACGGCGCAACCAGTGCCAACGACGCCGAGGAAAGCAAGCCTTCCCCGGACATTCTGGTGGCCGCCTTGCGGGCCATCGGCGTGGAGGCCGGGAACGCCGTCTTCGTGGGTGATGCCGTCTGGGATATGAAGGCCGCTGCGGTACTTGGAATCCCCTCGATAGGGGTCACCTGCGGCGGAATAAGTGAGTCAAAACTGCGCGACGCCGGGGCGGCTGAGGTTTACGAGGGCCCGCGGGACCTGCTGGAAAGCCTTGAGTCAAGCGCCATCGGCCGGCTGCTGCGGGGAGATACCTGAGGCGTCAGACCGTCTGCCCGCCCGTGACGGTGTCCTCATCGCCGGCGTGGGCTGGCTTGACCCAGGACACCGCAACCCGCACTGAACCGTCGTCGTTTCGCTCAATGTCCGTGACGATGTCCGACGCGCTGGCTCCCATCTCCACGATCCTGGTGCGGTAGGAGCTGACCAGTTCCTCCAGGCTTTCTTCCGTCCATTCGCCGGGCCGCATGCGGGTGGAGATCTCGACCGGTTCGGGCTGGTAGAGCGTCATCGTGTTCCTCTTTCACTCGGCTGGTTTCCACTCGGGCTCGTGCGGATCTGGCCCTTCCTACGCTAGAAGCCCCCGGCCGGGACGACAAGTATTTGATCAGTCTGCTTACTTTTTTGCACTGAAGCCGATAGCGTCGAAGGACGGGGCACTCGCGCCGCAGGAGCGCCAAGCGAAAGGGAAACCGTGAAAGCACTGACCTGGCAAGGGAAACGCTCGGTAAGCGTCGAAGAAGTACCGGACCCGGTGATCCAGGAGCCTACCGATGCCATCGTCCGCATCACGTCGACGGCGATCTGCGGCTCTGACCTGCACCTCTACGAAGTCCTTGGCCCCTACATGCACAAAGGTGACGTGATCGGCCACGAACCAATGGGCATCGTGGAAGAGGTGGGAAGCGCCGTCACCAACCTTCGCCCGGGCGACCGAGTGGTTGTGCCCTTCAACATCGCCTGCGGCCACTGCTACATGTGCGGCCAGGGCCTGCAGTCGCAGTGTGAAACCACGCAGGTGAAGGAGAAAGGCTCAGGAGCGGCCCTCTTCGGCTACTCGGAACTGTACGGTTCCGTTCCCGGCGGGCAGGCAGAGTACCTGCGCGTTCCGCATGCAGACTACGGTCCGGTAAAGGTGGGAAGCGAGCTTCCCGACGAGCGGTACCTGTTCCTTTCGGACATCCTGCCCACCGCCTGGCAGGCCGTGGAGTACGCGGATGTCCAGCCCGGCGGCACCCTGGCCGTGTTCGGACTGGGTCCGGTGGGCCAGTTTGCCAGCCGCATCGGCGTCCACCGCGGCTTCCGGGTGGTGGGAGTGGACCCGGTTCCGGAACGCCGGGAGATGGCGGCGCGGCACGGCGTGGAGGTGCTCGATTACACGAAGACTGTCTCGGACGAACTGCGGGAGATGACATCGGGGAGGGGCCCTGACGCGGTGGTGGACGCTGTCGGGATGGAAGCCCACGGTTCGCCTGTTGCCGGCTTCGCCCACCAGGCGCTGGGGCTGCTGCCGGACAAACTGGCCCAGAAGGCAATGGAAACCGCCGGTGTGGACCGCCTGGCCGCCCTGCACACCTCAATCGACGCCGTGCGCCGGGGCGGAATCCTCTCGCTCAGCGGCGTGTACGGCGGGCAGGCAAGCCCCATGCCGATGCTGACCATGTTCGACAAACAGATCCAGGTGCGGATGGGCCAGTGCAACGTCCGTCGCTGGACCGACCACCTGCTCCCGCTCGTGGAGGACGGCGCCGATCCGCTGGGCGTGATGGACCTGGTCACCCACCGCTCCGGCCTTGAGGGCGCACCCGCACTGTACGAAAAGTTCCAGAAGAAGGAGGACGGCTGCATCAAGGTGGTCCTGAACCCGGGCGCCTGAGCGGTTGCCTGCCGGGGTCAGCAGAGGCTGTTAAGGGCCCCTTCGGCCACGTCCTCCAATTCGAGGATCAGCGGGTTGATCTCCAGCGCGGGCGGTTCGGGCGGGTAGGCAACGGCAAGCGCCACCTGCCTGCTCCCGTCCTCGCTGGTCAACGACATTACGCCGTAGCCGTCTGAATCCCCGGGCAGTCCGTAGTAGAAGCGGTTGGTGCAGGTATCGTTCCAGCGCCGGAGGGCATAACCGTAGTACCGCTGGTAGCCGCCCTGCATCTCGCGTACTGTCTGCGGTGCCAGGAGGTCGCCCCGCAGCAGAGCACCGTAAAACCGGTTCACCTCCTCCACGGTCGAGACCCCGCCGCCGGCGGCATGCTCGGCGAGCCATGCCCTCCCGGTCACGTCCAGCGGTGTCCCGTTGACGGTGACGTAGCCGTGGACCATGCGGGCAGGCAGTGCTTCGTTGCCCAGGCCGGTGGCTGCCAGCCCCAGCGGTCCGGCGGTATCGGCTGCAAGCACCTGGCTGATCGGCTGGCCGCGGAGCCGCTCCACCATGAGGGCAAGCGCGGCGTAGTCCGTCCGGGAATAGTCAAAACCCTGCACCAGCCTGCCCTGCCACGGAAGGGTGGCCGCCAGCGCCAGCTGCTCTTCCAGGCTGAGGGTGGTGTTGGTGGCCTCTTCCCAGGGGCCGGAGGCAAACAAGGCGATGGAAAAGTCGGGGATCCCGGATTCATGGGACAGGAGCTGGCGCAGTGTCACGGGGCCCGGCGGACGCAGGACCGCCCCGAACTCAGGCAGGTATGAGCTGGCCTGGTCGTCCAGGCTGATCCTGCCTTCTTCAACCAGCTTCAGGACGGAGACAGCCACCATCGATTCCGTGATCCCGCCGATCCGGACCGGATCGGACACCGTAACCGCCTCGCGTGTCTCCAGGCTCCGCACCCCGGCGGCATGGGTCCAGGTGTCCTCGCCATTCCTGACGGTGATGAGGACTGCCGGGGCGCCGTCGTCGATCATCCGCGAACTGAAGGCTTCCAGCATTGCGTAGGCGGCGGGTTTGTCCTGGTCCGGCGGCCTTGGCTCCGCGGTGCAGCCGGCAGTGGATATGGCCAGCAAGGCCGCGCACAGGGCAGCACTCCTGCGCTGCCCCGCACTGCCCTGGCGCGTACCCATGTGTCTTATTCTTCCCCCAACCAGGTAGCAGTAACTGTCCTTTTGACCCTCCAAAACGACACTTGCTGCTACCCAGTTGGGCCTGAGGAGCCTAGGTGAGGCGGACCTGGCGGTTCATGTCCTTGTAGAGCAGGTAGCGGAACTCGCCCGGGCCGCCGGCGTAGCAGGCCTGCGGACAGAAGGCCCGCAGCCACATGAAGTCGCCCGCCTCCACCTCAACCCAGTCGTTGTTCAGCAGGTACATGGCCTTGCCCTCAAGGACGTACAGGCCGTGTTCCATGACGTGGGTTTCCGGGAACGGGATGACGCCGCCGGGCTGGAACGTCACGATGTTCACCTGCATGTCGTGGGCCAAATCATTGGAGTCCGTGAAACGGGTGGTCTTCCAGACGTCGTTGGTGTCCGGCATGGACGTCGGCTCCACGTCCTTCTCGTTGGTGACGAAGGACTTGGCCTCGTACCCTTCCAGGCGCTCGTAGGCCTTGCGGATCCAGTGGAAGGAGACGATGTCGTCGGACACGTTCTCCAGCCCCCACTGGGCTCCGGCTGCCAGGTAGGCGTAGCCGCCCTCTTCGAGCTGGTGCAGTTCGCCGTCGAGGGTCAGGTTGACCGTGCCTTTGGTGACGAAGACGACGCCTTCGACGCCTTCCTCGAACTCCGCCTTGGGAGCCCCGCCGCCCGGGCCGATTTCCACGATCAGCTGGGAGAACGTGGTGGCGAAACCTGAGATGGGGCGGGCGAGGATCCAGGAACGGGTGTTCCTGAAGCCCGGCAGGTTGGACGTGACGATGTCCGTCAGCACGCCCTTGGGGATCACCGTGTAGGCCTCCTTGACGATGGCGCGCTCGGTGGTGAGGTGCGTCTGCGGCGGCAGGCCGCCTTCGGGGTAGTAGTACTTGCCCATGAATGATCCTTACTGGGAGTTTGACGTGGTGGCGAGCCGCGGATGTGCCAAGGCAGTCAGCTGCGGAATTCCGACGGCGGCGAGCGCCTGGACTTCCTCGGCACCGACGGCGCCGCATTGGACGCCGCGCAGCACGAACGCGGCCAGGGCCCGGGCGGTGGCGGGTTCGTCCATGACCCCGCCGGCAGTCTGCTCAACATAGTTGCGCAGGCGGGCGGCCGCGGCGGGGAGGCCCTGCCGGTAGAAGGCGTACGTGGCGGCGAACCTGCTGGGCAGCTGGGCCGGATGCAGGTCCCAGCCCTGGTAGTAGCCGCGTTCCAGGGAGCGTCGGACAAGCCGGCCGTGCAGCTGCCAGGCGTTCTCCACGTTGTCGCCTACCGGGATGATGTTGGTGGACCCGTCGGAAAGGCGGATGCCGGTGCCGGCCACCGCAAGCTGCATGACCTCCTTGGCGAAGTCCGCTACCGGATGCTCCATGGACTGGTACTCCGCGGCGATCTGCAGCGACGCCGAGTAATCGTACGTGCCGTAGTGCAGTCCGCTGATCCGGCCGGGCACGGCGTGCGGAAGCTGAGCCACCGGTGACGTGCCCTCCGGTCCCAGGATGAGCTGGGGTGTTTCCACCTGGACTTCGAAGCGCAGCCGGCCGGCGGGCAGCGAGTGCACCTGCTCCAGCCGGGACACGGCGAAGTCCATGGCCTGGACCTGGGCCAGGGTGGTGACCTTGGGCAGGGTCAGGACCAGTCCCTCCGGCAGCTCTCCGGCGGCGGCCAGGCCGGAAACGAACAAGTCCAGGGTCCGCAGCCCGCGGGCCCGGGTGGGCGCCTCAAAGCACTTGAACCGGATGCCGATGAACGGGGGAGCGGACCCTGCAGAGACTGCGGCGGCCACCGCGGAAGCCGCGGCAACCGCGGCGGCGTCCTCGGCGTCGTCGCCCCTGTCCCCGAAGCCGTCCTCGAAGTCGAGCCGCAGGTCCTCAATGGGTTCTGCGGCCAGCTTCGCTTCCACCCGGGAGGCTACCGCATCGGCGAGGCCGGGCTCCTGGCCCAGCAGTCCGCCAAGCCTGCCGAAGCCGCCGTGCGCCTCCACGGCGGCTTTCGCTTCGGCTCCCCATTCGGCAGCGAGCGACGGCGAGAAACGGTCCGCGGGGACGTACACCGTGTGGACCGGTTGGCGGGAGCCGTCGTCGCCCGGGTAGTTGCGTTCCAGGAGCCGGTCCGTTTGGGCAAGCTGGCCGTCGATGTGTGCGAGGTCCCCCGGCGAGAGCGAGGGCTTGGGTGTTGCGGGCATGCCTCAGCCCACCAGTTCGTAGGCGGGGGTGGTGAGGAAGTCGGTGTAGTCGTCCGAGAGGCAGATGTCCGCAATCAGTTCGCTGGCTGGCTGGTAGTAGCGGCGGAAGGCTTCGTCCCCGAACTCGGTGCGGAGCCGTTCCGTTTCCTCACCCAGGATCCGCTCCACCAGTTCCTTGGTGACGGTGTTGCCGGTATCTGCCAGGACTGACTTATTGCGGATCTGCTGCCACACCTGGGAGCGGGAGATCTCTGCGGTGGCTGCGTCCTCCATCAGGTTGTGGATGGCCACGGCACCGTTCCCGGACAGCCAGACGGCCGTGTATGCGACGGCGACGTAGAGGTTCAGGCGCAGGCCGGACTCGGTGACCTGGCCTTCGGCAGAGGCAACGTCCAGCAGCTGCCCGGCGGTAACGGACACCTCGGGGCGCTGCTTGTCCAGCTGGTTGGGCTTCCCGCCCAGGACCGAGTCGAAGACCTCGCGGCAGGTGGGCACCAGGTCCGGGTGTGCCACCCACGAGCCGTCGAATCCGTCGTTGGCCTCGCGGGTCTTGTCCGCCCGTACCTTCTCGAACGCAGCCTCGGTAACCTCGGGGTGGCGGCGGTTGGGAATGACTGCAGCCATCCCGCCCATGGCGAAGGCGCCGCGCTTGTGGCAGGTCTTCACCAGAAGTTCCGTGTAGGCGCGCATGAACGGTGCCGTCATGGCCACCGAGGCGCGGTCCGGCAGGACGAACTCCCCGCCGGCATCACGGAAGTACTTGATGATGCTGAACAGGTAGTCCCAGCGGCCGGCGTTCAGGCCGGAGGCGTGGTCGCGGAGTTCGTAGAGGATCTCGTCCATCTCGAACGCGGCCGGAATGGTTTCTATCAGCACCGTGGCGCGAATGGTGCCCTGGTTCAGGCCCAGGAAGTCCTGTGCGAAAACGAACACATCGTTCCAGAGCCGGGCCTCGAGGTGGCTTTCCATCTTGGGCAGGTAGTAGTACGGCCCATGCCCGTTGAGCACCAGCTGCTTGGCCACGTGGAAGAAGTGCAGGCCGAAGTCCACCAGCGCACCCACAGCCGGTTGGCCGTCGATGAGCAGGTGCTTTTCCTGCATGTGCCAGCCACGGGGCCGGGCCACCACGACGGCGAGCGGCGCGTCGGTGCGGAGACGGTACTCCTTGCCTTCGTCCGAGGTGAAGCTCAGGGTGCCCTGGGCGGCGTCGCGGAGGTTGAGGATGGCATCAATGACGTTGCCCCAGGTGGGGGTGCTGGCGTCCTCGAGGTCCGCCAGCCACACCTTGGCGCCGGAGTTCAGGGCGTTGATGGCCATCTTTGCCGGGGACGCCGGGCCGGTCATTTCCACCCTGCGGTCCTGCAGGGCTGCCGGTGCCGGTGCGACTTTCCAGTCGCCGTCGCGCACGGCCTGGGTTTCCGGCAGGAAGTCCAGCTTTCCGGTCTCGGCAACGCGCTGCCGTTTGGCGGCGCGGGCCGCCAGCAGCTCGTTGCGGGTGCCGGCGAAGCGCTTGTGAAGTTCCTCCACGAAAGCCAGCGCCTTGGGGGTGAGGATCTCCTCGGCGCGGTTGATCGGCCGGGGATCTGTGACGGTGATGGCCATTTCTGGTCCTTTCCTATGGCTGGAAGTCGGGCGGAAATCAGGCGCCGGCCAGGGCGCCAACGTGAACCGCTGCGGCGTCCGCGGCATGTTCTGCCTTGGTGGCCACGTTGGCGGAACGGGCTGCCGCCGCCACTGCTTCGGCCACGTCGGCGGCAACATGGGGATCGAAGACGCTGGGGATAATGTAGCTGGCATTGAGCTCGTCGTCAGCCACCCGGTTGGCGATTGCTTCGGCCGCCGCTACCAGCATGTCCGGCGTGATGTCGCTTGCGCCGGCGTCCAGAAGGCCGCGGAAGAAGCCAGGGAAGGCCAGCACGTTGTTGATCTGGTTGGGGAAGTCGCTGCGGCCGGTGGCCACCACGGCGGCGTGCTTCGACGCGATGACGGGATCGATCTCCGGAGTGGGGTTGGCCATGGCGAAAACGATCGCGTCCTCGGCCATGGAGGCCACCTGCTCCTCGCCGATGACGTGCGGGGCGCTGACGCCGATGAACACGTCCGCTCCCTTGAGGGCGTCGTGGAGGGTGCCGGAGAAACGTTCCTGGTTGGTGTTCGCGGCAATCCAGGTGCGGTGTTCGTCGTCGTACTTTTCGCCCGCGTGGATGGCTCCGGAGCGGCCGGCGGCGATGATGTGCCGGGCGCCCTGCGCCTTGAGGAGCTGGATGATTGCGGAGCCGGCTGCGCCGACGCCTGAGACCACGATCTTCACCTCGGAGAGCTTCTTGCCCACCACGCGCAGGGCGTTGACCAGGGCTGCCAGGGTGACGATGGCGGTGCCGTGCTGGTCGTCGTGGAAGACCGGGATGTCCAGTTCCTCGCGGAGCCGGTTCTCGATTTCGAAGCAGCGCGGCGCGGCGATGTCCTCCAGGTTGACGCCGCCGTACACGGGTGCCAGGGCCTTGACGATGCTGATGATTTCTTCCGTGTCCTGGGTGTCCAGGCAGACGGGCCAGGCGTCCACGTTGGCGAACTGCTTGAACAGCGCCGCCTTGCCTTCCATCACGGGGAGGGCGGCGGCCGGGCCGATGTTGCCGAGGCCAAGCACTGCCGAGCCGTCGGTGACGACGGCAATGGTGTTGCGCTTGACGGTCAGGTTGCGGGCGGCTGCCGGGTCCTCCGCAATGGCGAGGCAGACGCGGGCGACGCCGGGAGTGTAGGCCCGGGAGAGGTCGTCGCGGTTGCGCAGGGCCACCTTGGGGACGACTTCCAGCTTGCCGCCCAGGTGCATCAGGAAGGTTCGGTCCGAGACGTGCTGGACCGTGACGCCGTCGAGCGCGTTCAGTGCGTCCTTGACCCGGGCGGCGTGGGCGTCGTCGGTGGTGTTGCACGTGACGTCAACAACCAGCGTCTCGTGGTGGGACTCGCTGACGTCAAGGGCGGTGATGGCGGCGCCCGCCGCTCCGACTGCCGCGGCCAGTTCGCTGGTGGCGCTGAAGCTTGACGGTGCTTCCACGCGCAGGGTAATCGAATTTCCGGGGCTGGGGTTCGCCATTGAATGTCCTCCTGTTGGGCCTTGTCCGGGGCTGCTGGTCTATCCGAATGTTTTCGTATTATGGATATTATTATCTACTTTATGGAAATACAACCCCTGCCTGTGGCCGATCGCATCCACCCGGCGGGTGCTGTATCTTGAAATCACTAGGGCAACTCTTTTTCACGATGCGGATAAGGCTTGTCGGAATCCGAGCCACAGGAGACTTGGTTATGGCTGAGAAAGCCGCCGGAGGCGTGCAGTCCGTTGAGCGCGTCTTCGAGCTCTTGGAATTGATCACCGACGCGGGCGGCGACGTTACGCTCAGCGAGTTGTCCTCCTCCACGGACCTGCCGCTGCCCACCATCCACCGGCTCCTGCGTACCCTCGTGGCGCTGGGCTACATCCGCCAGCTGCCCAACCGCCGCTACGCCCTGGGCCCCCGGCTGATCAGGCTGGGCGAGGGAGCGAACAAGCAGCTCGGCGCCCTGGCCCGCCCGCAGCTCAAGACGCTGGTGGACCGGCTGGGCGAGACCTCCAACATGGCGGTGCTCGATTCGGACATGGTCATCTACGTGGCCCAGGTGCCGTCCCTGCATTCCATGCGCATGTTCACTGAGGTGGGCCGCCGGGCGCATACCCATGCCACTGGCGTCGGCAAGGCGATCCTGGCGCAACTGGACGACGACGTGGTCCGCGGCATCGTTACCCGTGCCGGCATGCCCACGCCAACGTCCAAGAGCATCGGCGACATCGACGAGCTCCTGGCGGACCTCAAGCTCATCCGCGAGCGGGGGTACTCCATTGACGAGGAGGAACAGGAGCTCGGCGTGCGCTGCTTTGCCATGGCCGTGCCCAATGCTCCCACGCCTACGGCAATCTCGGTCTCCGGCCCGGTGTCGCGCGTGGACGAACATTTCGCCGACAAGGCTGTTCCCGTCCTCCGCGAAGCAGCCCAGACAATCTCCGCGGAGCTCAACCGCTCCTGATTCCTTCCCCGGCCAATGGCTTATTGCCTGTCCATGGCCGCCGTTGACCGCGGTTGCGGCTGGGCGTATCATGTGCGGCATCCATCGGATTCGAACCCATCGGGGGTTGTCATCATGACGAAATTCATGGACGTTCACCACAACATGGTCGGCATCACCGCCGAACAGCTCAGGGCCGCGCATGATGCGGACTTGGCGATCCAGGGTGAAGAAAGCGTCGATTTCCAGCAGGCATGGGCGGACCCTGAATCGGGCCTGGTCTACTGCCTGTCGGAGGCTCCGTCTGCGGAGGCGGTCCGGCGCATTCATGAGCGGACTGGCCATCCGGCGGACGAGATTCATCCCGTGCCGCTTATGGTCTAATCCGCAGGACGGGACAGCCCCGGAGCCGAAGGTCCGGGGCTGTCCCTTTGTGCCGTCCCTAGTGTTCTGACGCCTTCTCCGATGCTTCGACCCGGACTTCCTTGCCGTCGCAGTCGATGAGCTTCCCGCCTTCGAAGCGGTCGCCGTCGGCCAGGCACTTGAGGTCCTCTTCCCGGACGACGCGCTCGGTACCAGCCACGAACACGGACTGGTTGTCCGAGTTCCCGGCCTTGAGGTGGTTGAACAGCAGGTTCAACAGGATGGCCATCACGGCGGCGGAGCTGATGCCCGAGTGGAAGATGGTGCCGAACCAGGACGGGAACTGGTCGTAGAACGCCGGGGCGGCAATGGGGATCATGCCGAACCCGATGGACGCCGCCACGATGATCAGGTTCATGTTGTTCTTGTACTCCACCTTGGCGAGCGTGCGGATGCCGCTGGCGGCCACGGTTCCAAAGAGGACGACGCCGGCGCCGCCGAGGACCGGGGTGGGCACCGCTGCGACCACCCGGCCAAGGATGGGCAACAGGCCGAGTATCACCAGGATCAGGCCGCCGGCGCTGACCACGAACCGGCTCTTCACGCCCGTGATGGCTACCAGGCCGACGTTCTGGGCGAAGGCGCTCTGGGTGAAGGAGTTGAACAGCGGGGAGACGGCGCTGGAGAGCATGTCCGCGCGGAGGCCGTCGCCAATCCGCTTGGAGTCCACCTTGGTGCCCACGATCTCGCCCACGGCGATGATGTCCGCCGACGTCTCCGTCAGGGTCACCAGGATGACGATCAACATGGAGATGATGGCCGCGATCTCGAATACCGGCGGGCCGAAGGCGAGCGGGGTGGGGAACGCGACGATTTCGCCCTGGCCCACCTTGGAGAAGTCCGCCATGCCGAAGGCGAAGGCGATGATGGTGCCCAGGACCATGGCGAGCAGGATGGACAGCCGGGAAATGGCGGCACTGCCCACCTTGCTGAGGAGCAGGACGATGGCCATCGTGGCGGCGGCCAGGCCGATGTTGGCCATGCTCCCGTAGTTGGGGGCCTTGCTGTTGCCGCCCATGGCCCAGTTGGCGGCGACCGGCATCAGGGTGAGGCCGATGGTGGTGATAACCGTTCCGGTGACCACCGGCGGGAAGAACCGGATGATCTTCGAGAAAAGCGGTGTGATCAGCAAACCGATCAGCGACGCGGCGATGACGGATCCGAACACGGCCTGGATTCCGCCGCCGCCGTGGACGATGGCGACCATGGTTGAGACGCCGGCAAAGGAGACGCCTTGGACCAGCGGCAACTGCGAGCCGAAGAAGGGAACGCCGACGGTCTGCAGGATGGTGGCGAGGCCGCCGACGAACAGGCAGGCCGCGATCAGCAGGCCGATGTCCTGCGAGCTCATGCCGGCCGCCGCGCCAATGATCAGGGGCGGGGCGATGATGCCGCCGTACATGGTGAGGACGTGCTGGAAACCGTAGGCGAACGTGCTTCCGATCGACAGCCGCTGGTCCTCCGGCCGGGCCTGCTGGGCCCTTTTACCGGCGGCCGCAGCGGCCAGTTTTTTCTTGATGTTCATGGCAGACTTTCTGGGTTCATGGCAGACGTCATTGTCTGGCTAACGGGGTCTGGCTAACAGGTCTGGGTAAAGCGGAAAATCCGGGGGCCTTCGGGGGCCGGGGCCCCTCCGCGGAGAGGCCCCGGCTATGCTGCCGGTTGTGAATTAGCAGAAGCCGGCGATGCCGGACCACGCTGCGGGGGCCGGGGCGGCGTCCTCGCGCTGGACGGTGGCCTCGATCAGGCCGTAGGGGCGGTCCGCGGCGTAGAAGACCTCGTTCGGGTTGTCCAGGCCGAACGGGGTGAGGTCCACCAGGAAGTGGTGCTTGTTGGGCATGGAGAACTTGATCTCATCGATCTCGGTGTGGGCCTCAAGGACCTTCTGGCCCATGTCGAACAGGGTCTGCTGCAGGGCATGGGAGTACTTCTCGGTGAAGCCTTCGAGCAGGAGCCCCTTGACGTCGTTGTAGCTCTTGTTGAAGTCAAGGGTGCTGAAGTCGGTGCCGGTCTTGAAGCGCCAGCGGGCGGAGACGTCCGTGGCGAGGATGCGGTCCGTGGTTTCCGGCAAGGTGGTGTAGCGGTCCCTCGGGTAGCCTACGAAGCCGGACTGGGTGGACTTCAGGACGGTCAGGTCCTTGAGCCCGGAGACCAGGTGGGTGGTGGCGCCGTCGCGGACCAGGACTGCGGTCCGGACTTCCTGGCCGTTGCGGACGAACGAGTGGTCGTGTTCGCTGCCGTGGGCCTGGATGCGGTTCCAGGCGTAGGACTCGGCTTCCCAGCGGCCGCCGGTGACCCAGTCAAAGCTGGAGGTGAAGTGCTCGCCGAGGCGCAGCAGGAAGGCTTCGGGGGAGCCGACGCCGTCACGGGCGAAGGCGTAGATAGTGTTCTTCTGGGTGTCCGTGGCCACCACGTGGGCGTTGTCGCCCTCCAGGTGGGCCGCAGTGAAGTCGCCCCGCAGCTGCGAGGTGACGTTCAGGTCCTCGATCTCGTGCCGGTTGGTGTCGCGGGTGATCTTGACGACGCGGACTTCGGCCTTGCCGTACTGGTTTTCGCCGAGGATGATCTTGCTGCTCATGGTCATTTCCCAATCTCCGGTAAGTGGAACCTAGGTTCCATCACTGAAATTAAGCGCGCGTTTCTGGCGCGTTTCCGGT
Source organism: Arthrobacter sp. K4-10C (assembly GCF_059090085.1). NCBI lineage: Bacteria > Bacillati > Actinomycetota > Actinomycetes > Micrococcales > Micrococcaceae > Arthrobacter > Arthrobacter sp. K4-10C. The sequence goes on from NZ_JBNHFI010000016.1 coordinate 52,040, forward strand.
GGAGCCGACCCAACAAAAAAGAGCCGGCATCCATTGATGCCAGCTCATTACGACCCTGCCTGCTGCTCCCAGGTTACGTGACGTGCGCCACGAGTTGCCTTCCAGCGTACCCCCGCAATCCGGTGGTGTACATCACAAACCCAAAATTCGTTTTGTGACCGGCGGGAGTCCAGGCCGGTCCAGAGGGGCATTGACGCGCGGCCGTGACATCCGTAGTCTTTTCACATAGCAGAATTTGCTTTCCGCGATACGAAATAGAGGAGGACCAGATGTACCAGCAGGACCAGGCCGCAACAGCACCGTCACCCGCGGCCCAGCCTTCCGAGCAGGAGTTCTACCTCCCGCGCGGCGGCGGCATCGATCCGGATTTCTACGTGCCCGAGGACCGGGTCCACGAGCCCAGCCGCATCTCGCGCTGGATCCACGCGCTGCCGGGCTTCAACCGCCGCTGACGCCGTCAGGACCCCGTGCGCCCCGGCCATTCCTTTCCGGCCCAGGGGTCGTAATCGGCAATGAGCTCTTCCTGCGGCGGACGCTCCGCCTCGGGAACGTGCTGCAGGTTCACCCGCACCCGGTACCAAAGCGAGCTCGACCCGCGCATTCCGTCCACCAGCACGTCGGCCGGGGTGAGTGAAGGGACGACGGCGGCGTGCCGGGATTTCCACTCATCCAGCGCAGCCAGCGCCTCCGGTTTGGTCCGGGTGCGGGCCACCTCGATGAGCGGCATCGTTGACTGCCGGCGGCCGGAGCCGTTGGCTCCCCCCGGCGCCTTTTCGGCGGGACCCAGCTCCTTGGCGAGGGCCAGCAGCCCGTCAAGGGAACCGGCGGCGTCGTCGATGCCTGCGTGCGGGTCGCCGATGGCCGCGAAGCGTTCCAGTATGGCGGGCACAGTGAACTGCTCCGGCCGGGCTGACCGGACCTCATCCCACGACAGCGGCGTTGATACCCGCGCGTCGGGCAGTGCCCTGACCGAGTAGGCGGAGGCCACCGTCCGGTCCTTGGCGTTCTGGTTGAAATCCACGAAAACGCTCTCGCCGCGTTCCTCCTTCCACCATCGCGCGGTAGCCAGGCCGGGCGCGCGGTTCTCCACTTCCCTGGCCAGGGTTTCGGCCGCGAGCCGCACGTCCTTGTAGGGCCACTGCGGCGCGATCCGCACCAGGATGTGCAGGCCGCGCGACCCGCTGGTTTTCGGCCAGCCCACCAGGCCCACATCGTCCAGGACCTCCTGCGCCACGTATGCGACGTCGACAATCTGCGACCAGTCCACCCCCGGCATGGGGTCGAGGTCCACCCGCAGTTCATCGGGATGCTCCAGGTCCTCCGCGCGGACCGGATGGGGATTGAGGTCCAGGCAGCCGAGGTTGATCACCCATGCCAGGCCCGCCGCATCCCGGATCACGGCCTCCTCCGCAGACGTCCCCGACGCATAATGCAGCGTGGTGGTGTCTATGTAAGGAGGATGGTTTTCCGGCACACGCTTCTGGAAGAACGGTTCCTCGCCGATGCCCTTGGGAAACCGCTTGAGGACCATCGGCCGGCCGCCTGCCCCGCGCAGCGCGCCGTCGGCAACCGCCACATAGTACCGCACCAGGTCCAGCTTGGTCAGGCCGGGTTCCGGGAACACCACCTTGTCCGGGCTGGAGATGCGGACCTCTTCACCATCGATGTCCAGGATCTCGGCCGGCGTCTTTGACGGAGTCATGCGGCCACGCTAGCAGTGGGCAGGGTGCGTGTCAGCCGTTCACGAGGCGCCGGGCGGCCGCCGAGTGCTCCGCGATGAGCCCGGCGATGTCCAGCCCCGGGATCTGCCCGTCCACCACGCGCCACCGCCCGCAGACCATCACCCGGTCCGCCCGGTCCGCGGCGCACAGCAGCAGGGCCGCGACGGGATCGTGGCTGCCCGAGAACCGCAGGTCGTCCAGCCGGAACAGTGCCAGGTCCGCCTGCATCCCGGGGGCCAGCTGGCCCAGTCCCGGACGGCCCAGGACGGCGGCCGAGCCCTTCGTGGCCCAGCCAAGGGCCCGCTCCACCGGAACATCCGCCCCGTAGCGAAGCCGCTGGAGGTACAGTGCCTGCCGGGCTTCCAGCATCATGTTCGAGGTATCGTTCGACGCCGAGCCGTCCACTCCCAGCCCCACCGGGACTCCTGAGTCCTCCAGCTCCAGGACCCGTGCCGTGCCCGACGCGAGCCGCATGTTGGAGGTGGGGCAGTGCGCGACGGCGGTCCCTGCCGCCCCGAGCCGGGCGATCTCCGCGCTGCTGAAGTGGATGCCGTGGCCCAGCCATGTGCGGTCCGTCAGCCAGCCCACGCTGTCCAGGTAGTCAACGGTCCGCAGCCCGAACATCTCCCTGCAGAAATCCTCTTCGTCGAGGGTCTCGGCCAGGTGGGTGTGCAGCCGGACGTCCAGCCGGTCCGCGAGGGCGGCGCTTTCGGCCATGATCTCTTTGGTTACGGAGAACGGCGAGCAGGGGGCCAGGGCAATCTGGATCACCGCATCCTGCCCGCGCTCGTGGTACCGGCCCACCAGGCGCTCGCTGTCTTCCAGCACCACCTCCGGATCCTGCACCGTGGACTGTGGCGGCAGGCCGCCGTCGTCCGTTCCCAGGGTCATGGAGCCCCGGGTCAGCGTGGCGCGCATGCCTAGCCGGCGGACCGCCTCCACCTCGATGTCGATGGCATCCTCAAGACCTGCCGGGAAGAGGTAGTGGTGGTCTGCGGCGGTGGTGCAACCGGAGAGAAGGAGTTCGGCCAGGGCGACGGTGGTGGCGAGCTCAAGGTCCTTCGGGGTGAGCCGGGCCCACACGGGGTACAGGTTCTGCAGCCAGGGGAAAAGCGGGGCGTTTGCCACCGGCCCCCAGGCGCGCGTCAGTGTTTGGTAGAAGTGGTGGTGCGTGTTGATCAGGCCCGGCATCAGGACGTGCCGTCCGGCGTCGAAGGTTCCCTGGCAGGGCGCCGAGGGCTGCTGGCCGGCCGCCAGCACTTCCTCGATGACGCCGTCGTTGACCACCAATCCGCCAGAGGCGTCAAGGCTGTTCGCGGTGAAGCTGGCCTGGGGATTCCGGATCCAGAGGCGGGAAGCGGGAGGGGCGGTGGAGGTCATGAGATGTCCTTGTCTGAGCGCAGGTGCGGTAAGTCCAGCTCAGTGAAGCCCTGTCTGCTGATCCAGGTACCCGGCGGCCGGAAGGTGAGTGCACGGCAGCGCGGGTGGCATCAGGGTAAGGAGACAGCCCCGCGTGCGTCAATGTCAACGGATTGTGACTGCAGGCGAGGGGCGGCCGCGGTGAGCTGCTGGAAACGCAGATTTCACATGGCGGAATAACTTTTTCAGAAAACTATGGCGCGGGCCACAATCCGGTGCTAATCTCGATTCTGCCAAAGGCGGGCACCCGGTCTCCGGGAAGCTATCTACCAGGCGCAACTTAACCTTCACAGCACATGCTGAAGCCTGGTAACCGTCGCACCTGGTTCTACTGGTCCTGCAAGCGGCACCGGGCTTCCCGGCAAAAGGAAGTCGCATCATGAGTACTACCGTCACGGCCGAGCAGTTCCTGGCCAGATCCATCCGGCTGGCAACGGCCAACGTCCTCAACAGCGGCGGGCCCTTCGGCGCCATGATCGTCACCGCGGACGGCAAAACGTTCGACGGCGTCAACCGCGTCACCGCGGATAACGATCCCACAGCCCACGCCGAAGTCACCGCAATCCGCACCGCCTGCCGCGAACTCGGCACCTTCGACCTCAGCGGCGCCGTCCTCTACACCAGCTGCGAGCCATGCCCCATGTGCCTGGCCTCCGCGCTGTGGGCCCGCGTGGAGCGGGTGGTCTACGCCGCAGACCGGCACGACGCGGCCTCGGTGGGCTTCGACGACGCCGTCTTCTACGAATACTTCGACAACCAGGACAGGGACTCCCTGATGCCGGTTTCCAAGCTGGAGCTGGGCGATCCCCAGGCACCGGCGCCCCTGGAGCCGTTCAACACCTGGAACACGCTCGACTCCAGGATCGACTACTAGGCCCGGCGGCTGAGATGACCATCCTGGACTCTTCCCACGAGGAGCATTCGGCTCCATCACCACGCACCTCCCAGCCGGCCCCGCGCGTCCCCAGGCCACCGGCGTCGAACTCCCTCCTTGACCGGTTCTTCCACATCACGCAGCGCGGCTCCACCCTGGCACGCGAATTCCGTGGCGGCCTGGTCACCTTCTTCACCATGGCGTACATCGTCATCCTTAACCCCCTGATCCTCGGCGGATTCAGCGCGGACAATGCCCCCACCGACGTCGCCGGGGGCTGGCTCTCCGCCGCACAGGTCGGCGCCGTCACCGGGCTCACCGCCGGCGTCATGACCATCCTGTTCGGCCTGGTGGCCAACCTGCCGTTCGGGCTCGCCGCCGGGCTGGGCATCAACTCTTTCCTGGCCGTTTCGGTAATCCAGGAAGTCACCTGGGCCGAGGCCATGGGACTGGTGGTGATCAACGGCATACTGATCGTGCTGTTCGGCGTCACCGGCGCCCGCACGGCCATCTTCCGCGCCGTACCCAAGGAACTGAAGGCCGCCATTACCGTAGGCATCGGCCTGTTCATCGCCTTCATCGGCTTCGTGGACTCCGGCTTCGTCCGGGCCACCGCGGGCGGGCCCCCCGTCCAGTTGGGCGACGGCGGCTCCATCACCTCCGTGCCCACGCTTGTGTTCGTTATCGGACTGCTCAGCATGGGCATCCTGGTGGCCCGCAAGGTCCAGGGCGGCCTCCTCATCGGCATCGTCGGCACCACCGTGCTCGCCGCCGTCGTGGAAGCCGTCTTCAAGATCGGCCCGGCCAGCGAAACAAACCCCGGCGGCTGGCACCTCAACACCCCCGTGCTCTCCGGGCAGCTGGTCTCGGCCCCGGACCTGGCACTCGTGGGCCAGTTCGACCTCTTCGGTTCATTCGCCAGGATCGGCGGGCTCGCCGCCACCATGTTGGTGTTCACCCTGGTGTTCACCAACTTCTTCGACGCCATGGGCACCATGACCGGCCTGGCCAAGAGCGCCGGCGTGGCACACAAGGACGGCACGTTCCCGCGGCTCAAGTCAGCCTTCATCGTCGAAGGCGTGGGCGCCGTCGCAGGCGGTGCCACCTCCGGCTCCTCCAACACCGTGTACATCGACTCCGCGGCCGGAATCGGCGAAGGGGCCCGCACCGGCCTGGCATCGGTGGTCACCGGAGTGCTGTTCCTCGGTTCGATGTTCCTCACCCCGCTGACCAGCGTGGTTCCGCTCGAGGTGGCAGCCGCCGCCCTGGTGGTGGTGGGCGCGATGATGATGGCGCAGATCCGTGAGATCAAGTTCAGCAAGTTCAGCGTGGCACTGCCGGCGTTCCTCACCATCGTGACCATGCCGCTGAGCTACTCGATCGCGAACGGCATCGGCGTCGGTTTCGTCTCCTGGGCCATCATCGGCGCGGCGTCCGGGAAGGCGAAGAAAATCCATCCGCTCATGTGGGTGGTCAGCGCCGGCTTCCTGGTGTATTTCGCCCGGGGACCCATCAACGTCCTGCTCGGCGCCTGACCCACCTCAAGCCCGCCCGGTCCGGACCTCCGCCCTGCCACCCGGTGCGGATGTCCGGACCGGCAGGCCCACCTGCTTTCCGAACCACCTGACAGGAACGACAATGGACACCACCGCCGCGCGCAAAGGAGTGCCGCCATGCTTGACCTGATCACTTCGCTCGGTGCATGGCTGCCATCACTGGCAGGCCGGCCATTCGCGGTTGCCACCATCGTGGCCGCCACCGGTTCGGTGCCCCGGCCCGTGGGCACGTCCATGATCGTCACCGCCACCGGTGAGGTGCTGGGCAGCCTGTCCGGCGGTTGCGTGGAAGGCGCCGTGGTGGCGCTCGCCCAGGAGGCAATGGACGACGGCGGGAAGCGCCGCCAGGCGTTCGGTTTCAGTGCCGCCGACGCCTTCGCCGCAGGGCTCACCTGCGGGGGACAGCTGGACATCCACATCGAACCGGCGCCGGCGGACAATGACGCCCCGCTCCGGACGGCCCTCCATCGGCTCGCGGCCTGCGGCCCGGACGAACCCGTGGCGCTGGTACGCCGTCTCGACGCCAGGGCGGACGCCGCCGTCGTCCTTTCCGATCCGGCAGGCTCCCCGGCACAGGCCCGGTTGGCCGCCCTGTTGCCGCCCGGCACCGCCTCACAGTCGGAGCCCGTCCGCCAGGTGGGGGCCATCCTCCGCAGCGGCGGAACAGGCGTAGTCCGGCTGGCCAACACCGGTGCCTGCCCGCCGGACAGAACCGGGGAGGACCTGCACGGGGATGCGGCAGCGGTCCTGGTGGAATCGCGCCTCGCCCCGCCGCGGATGCTGGTGTTCGGCGCCAATGATTTCGGCGCGGCCCTGGTCCCGGCTGCCAAGCTGCTGGGCTACCACGTGACACTCGTGGATGCCCGCCCCGCCTTCGCGAACCAGCCGCGCTTCGCAGCGGCAGATGAGGTGGTGACGGACTGGCCGCACCGCTACCTTGCAGCGGAATCGGCGGCCGGGCGGCTGGACAGCCGTACGGTGGCTGCCGTGCTGTCCCACGACCCCAAGTTCGACCTTCCGCTGCTGGAAACGGCGCTGGCCCTGGATCTCGCTTACGTGGGTGCCATGGGATCTCGCCGCAGCCACCTGCAGCGCGTGGACCACCTCCTCGCCGCCGGCGTCCGTCCCGAACGGATCGCCGAACTGCACTCGCCCATCGGCCTGGCCATCGGCGCCGCCACCCCAGCGGAAGTGGCGGTATCCATCACTGCCGAACTCATCGCGTCCCGCACCCGTGCAGCCAGCTGCACACCACTCCGGGACACCTCCGGTCCCATCCATCAGCAACCCGCACCCGCGCAGCCGCTCAACGCCACCCGTCAGGAGATCGCATGGACATGAACACCATCGAGGCGGTGGTCCCCACCACCGACCCCGCAGAATGGCGCGACGGCGACGCCTGGCTGGCGGGCGGAACCGTCCTGTTCTCCTACGGCAGCTTCGCCTTCGGCCCCCGGCCGCTGCGGCGGCTGCTGGACCTCGGTATTGCCGGTTGGACACCCGTCACCGTCACCGACGCCGGCATCGACGTAGCCGCCACGTGCACGGTCGCCGAGCTGTACAGCCTCCCCGGCTCACCCGGGCTTACGGATCGCGCATGGCCGGGCCTGGACCTGTTCCGTCCGTGCTGCGACTCCTTCGTTGCGTCCTTCAAGGTCTGGAACATGTCCACCGTGGGCGGCAATCTGTGTACCTCGCTGCCTGCCGGGCCCATGATCTCGCTCTGCGCCGGGCTGGACGGGGCGGCCACCATCCTCGCGCCCGGCGGCACCAGCCGCACCGTCCCGGTGACGGACTTCGTCACCGGTGATGCAAAAAACTGCCTGGCACCCGGCGAACTGCTCCGCAGCGTCCACCTCCCGGCGTCGGCCCTTGCCTCCCGGGTGGCCTTCCGCCGCCTGTCCCTGAGCAACCTGGGCAGGTCCGGGGTGCTCCTGATCGGACGGCTCGACGGCGGCGCCTCCCTGGTCCTCACCGTCACCGCCGCAACAAAGCGGCCCGTGCAGCTGCGCTTCGACGGGCTTCCGGACCAGGACCAGCTCGCGGCGGCCCTCGACGACGGGATACCCGCAGGGCTTTATCACGACGATATCCACGGTCTGCCGGCCTGGCGCCGGGACATGACCTACCGGCTCGCGGAGGAGATCCGGGCCGAACTCGCGGCCCCGGAAGGGGAGCCCGGGCTCCCGGTGTCGGGGGACTTCTGGCCGCCGCGGGCACTGCCGCCGCAGCCGGTGGCCCCGCAGGCGGGCCGGAACGCACTTTCGAAAGGGGCCTGAGCATGGCCATCGAGATCAACGGAAAACCATCGGACGCCGCACCCCGCCCCGGGCAGTGCCTCCGGACCTTCCTGCGGGAGCAGGGCACGCTCGGCGTGAAGAAGGGCTGCGACGGCGGCGACTGCGGGGCGTGCACTGTGCACGTGGACGGCACCCCCGTGCACAGCTGTATCTATCCCGCCGTACGGGCCGAAGGACACACGGTCACCACTATCGAGGGCCTGGCTGCGACATCAGGCGACCCGGACCAGCTCCACCCCGTGCAGCAGCAGTTCCTTGAGCGGCAGGGCTTCCAGTGCGGCTTCTGCACGGCGGGCATGGTGATGACCGCCGCCACGTTCGACGACGAACAAAGGGACAATCTGCCCCGGAACCTCAAGGGCAACCTTTGCAGGTGCACGGGATACCGTGCCATCGCCGACGCCGTCTGCGGGCACGCCGGCCATCCCGATCCACAGGGACAGGGCTCGGGCATCGCCGGCGAGGGACAACCGGAGCCCGAGCCCGGACGGCTGGGCGACGACGTTCCGGCCCCCGCCAGCAGGGCCGTGGTCACCGGCACCGCCCGCTACACCCTGGACATCCCTGTGGAACAGCAGCAGGGGATGCTGCATATGAAGATCCTGCGCTCGCCGCATGCCCATGCACGCGTAGTGTCCATCGATGCGGCGGCGGCCCTCCAGGTGCCGGGCGTGGTGGCCGTGCTCACCCATGAGGACGCGCCCGCCCAGCTGTTCTCCACCGCCCAGCACGAGCTGTTCACCGACGACCCGGACGATACCCGCGTGCTGGATGACGTGGTGCGGTTCATCGGGCAGCGGGTGGCCGCCGTCGTCGCAGAATCGGTAGCTGCCGCCGAAGCAGGCGTCCGGGCGCTGCAGGTGGAATACCAGGAACTTCCTGCGGTTTTTTCGCCGCAGGAGGCCTTGAAGCCCAGCGCGCCGCTGGTACACGGCGACAAGGACGGCACGGCCGCCCGGATCTCGCGCCCGGACCGCAACGTGGTGGCCGAACTCCACTCCGAACTGGGCAGCGTGGCTGACGGCTTCGCCGCCGCCGATTTCGTCCACGAACAGACCTACCGCACCCAGCGGGTCCAGCACGTCGCCATGGAGACACACGCCGCCATCGCATCGGTCGACGGCGGCGGCCGCCTCCAGGTGCGGACGTCCAGCCAGGTCCCGTTCCTGGTCCGCCGCACGCTGTGCCGGGTGTTCGGCCTGGCGGAGGACCAGGTGCACGTGGTGGCCGGCCGGGTGGGAGGCGGCTTCGGCGGCAAGCAGGAGGTGCTGACCGAGGACCTGGTGGCACTCGCGGCCCTGAAGCTGCAGCGGCCGGTCCAGCTGGAACTGACCCGCACCGAGCAGTTCACCGCTACCACCACCCGCCACCCCTTCACCATCAAGCTCAGGGCCGGAGCCACCGCGGCCGGTGACCTGACCGCGCTGGAGCTGGACGTACTCACCAACACCGGCGCCTATGGCAACCACGGGCCCGGCGTGATGTTCCACGGGTGCGGCGAGTCACTGGCCGTGTACAAGTGCGCCAACAAGAAAGTTGACGCGCACGCGATGTACACCAACACCGTGCCGGCCGGGGCGTTCCGGGGCTACGGGCTAAGCCAGATGATCTTCGCCATTGAGTCCGCCATGGATGAACTAGCCGTGGGCATCGGGATGGACCCACTGGAGTTCCGCCGCCGGAACATGGTCCGCGAGGGTGACCACATGCTCTCCACCCAGCCCGAGCCGGAGGAGGACGTCCACTACGGCAGCTACGGTCTGGACCAGTGCCTTGACCTGGTCCGGGATGCGCTGGACCGGGGCCGCGAACGCTACCGGGCGGCGGGACTGGACCAGCTGGGCCCGGACTGGCTGACCGGTGAAGGCGCGGCGCTGTCCATGATCGACACAGTCCCGCCGCGCGGCCACTTTGCCCATTCCCGGCTGAGCCTCCTCCCGGACGGTACGTACCAGGCCGACGTCGGGACAGCCGAGTTTGGGAACGGCACCACCACCGTCCACGCCCAGCTGGCCGCCACCGCACTGTCCACTGACGCCTCGCGGGTGGCCGTGCGGCAGTCGGACACGGACCTGATCGAGCACGATACCGGCGCGTTCGGCTCGGCAGGGACTGTGGTGGCCGGGAAGGCGACCCTGGCGGCGGCCGAGGAACTGGCCGTGCGGATCCGGGCTTTCGCGGCCGGTATCCGGCAGACCCAGGCCTCCGCCTGTGTCCTTGACGGCGACGCCGTAGTGGTCGATGGAACGCCCGTGGCACTTGCGGAGCTGGCGCAGGCGGCCGCGGACGCCGGCGTCGAACTCGCTGCCGAGGGGCGCTGGGGCGGGACGCCGCGCTCCGTCGCCTTCAATGTCCACGGATTCCGGGTTGCGGTGAACCGCGGCACGGGCGAGCTGAAGATCCTGCAGAGCGTGCAGGCGGCCGACGCAGGCGTAGTGGTCAACCCGCGCCAGTGCCGGGGCCAGGTCGAAGGCGGCATTGCCCAGGCAATCGGCGCCGCGCTGTACGAGGAAGTGGTGGTGGACGACGCCGGCAAGGTCACCACTGACATCCTGCGGCAGTACCACATTCCCACCTTCGCGGACGTGCCACGCAGCGAGGTGTACTTCGCGGACACCAACGATTCCATGGGCCCGCTCGGTGCGAAATCCATGAGCGAAAGTCCGTTCAACCCGGTGGCACCGGCCCTGGCCAACGCCATCCGGAACGCCACCGGCGTGCGGTTCGCGTCCCTGCCCATCGCGCGGGACCGGATCTACCTGGGATTGAAGGAGGCGGGGCTGGTACGGGCGGAGCGCGTCCTGTCGTGAGGCGGCGCGGGGTCACAAAATGCCCGTCGGTGCGACATCTTTGGGAAGGATGTGGCCCCGCGTTGCATATAGTCGAGGGATGGAACAGCGGATTTTAGGCAAGACCGGACGGAACGTGTCTGTCGTGGGGCTGGGCACCTGGCAGCTCGGCGCGGACTGGGGCAACGTGGACCCGGCGCAGGCGCAGGCAATCCTGGCGGCTTCCGTGGAAGCGGGCGTCACCTTTTTCGACACCGCCGACGTCTACGGTGACGGACGCAGCGAACAGGCCATCGGGAAGTTCCTTTCGGACAACCCCGGGCTGGACATCACCGTTGCCACAAAGATGGGCCGCCGGCTGGACCAGCTGCCGGAAAACTACACGCTGGCCAACTTCCGCCAGTGGGTGGACCGCTCACGGACGAACCTCGGCACTGACACCCTGGACCTGGTCCAGTTGCACTGTCCGCCCACGGCCGTCTACAGCAACGCCGAGGTCTACGACGCGCTGGACACCCTGGTGGCCGAAGGTGCAATCCGGAACTACGGCGTCAGCGTGGAGCGCACGGATGAAGCCATCGAAGCGATCCGCCATGAAGGCACAGCCTCCGTCCAGATCATCCTTAATGCCTTCCGGCTCAAGCCGCTCGACGAGGTGCTCCCTGCAGCCAAGGCCGCGAACGTGGGCATCATCGCCCGGGTGCCGCTCGCCTCGGGCCTGCTGTCGGGCAAGTATTCGAAGGAGACCTCCTTCGCCGAGGACGACCACCGGAACTTCAACCGCAACGGCGAGTCCTTCGACGTCGGGGAAACGTTCTCAGGGGTGGAGTACGAGCTGGGGCTGAAGGCCGTGGCGGAATTCGAGCAACTGGTCCCTTCGGGAGCCACCACGGCGCAGGCGGCCATCGCCTGGATCGCGGCGCAGGACGGCGTCACCTCCGTGATTCCCGGCGCCCGCAACGTGGATCAGGCTACCGCCAACGCTGCAGCAGCGGCCGTCAGCGTCAATGAGGAATTCGACGCCGGCGTCCGCTGGATCTACGACCACTACTTCCGCGACGCCATCCACCCCCGCTGGTAGCACGGTTCTGCAGGGCCCCAGGCTTCAGGACTACGGCGTGCGCCTGGTTTCCGGCATCGATGCTTTTATCGACAAGCTCGCGGCGGTGGAACCGGGCCCGGCGTGCACCAACTTTTTCAACCGAAGCGTTCCGGAAAATGCCCAGCGCAGGGAAAACCTGCGGATCTATCTGACGGAGATGCTGGGCCGCTCGCCGAGAGTGCTGCTGGTGGGCGAGGCTCCGGGTTTCAGGGGCATGCGTATCACCGGGGTCCCGTTCACGAACCGCACGATGTTCGAGGGGCCCGCCAACGGGTTCGGACTGTTCGGGCCGGGAAAGGGTTACGTCCTGCCGCCGGACGCTGCGGGTGTTCCCGCCGAACCCACCGCAACGGTGATGTGGCAGGTCCTGGCGGAACTGGAGTTCCTTCCGCTGCTGTGGAGCGCGTTCCCGTGGCATCCGCACCTGCCGGGGCGGCCGCAGTCCAACCGGACCCCGACGCCCGCGGAAACCGCCCTGGGGACCCCGTTCCGGCAGATGCTCACTGAGCTGTTCGCCATCCGTACCGTGGTGGCGGTGGGCAATGTGGCGCACCGCAGCCTGCTCCAGGCCAGCATGGACGTGCCCAAGGTCCGGCATCCGTCCCACGGCGGGCGAGCCGGCTTTAAACGGGGACTGGGGCAGCTCCTTGACGGCGGAATGCAGGCTTGAAGGATAGTAGTGGTCGTTTACAAGCGCGGCGATAGCTGCGGCCTGCAGGACAGGTGGGCCACCATGGGGACCGTGGATGCACAACAACTTTTTCCCGCAGCGCTCAAGGAGGTCTATGATGCACTTTCCGCTCGGGTGCTCGGACTGGGTGACGATATTGTCGAAGAGTTCTCGAAAACCCAGGTGAGCTACGGTGCGGCCCGGAAGTTCGTGTGGCTCACCCCGGTCACGCGAACCAAAGCGCTTCTGACCGTCGACATGTGGGACGAGCACCAAGCTTCGTTTCTCCGTAGCGTGAACCGGTTTCGTCACGATAAGTACACTCACCAGGTCGAGGTGCGCACGGCAGCCGACATCGAGGCTGTGGCCGCGCTCGGCTGGTTCGAGGCATCAGCTGCCTGGGGTCGGAAGCAACGCTGACCGAACAACCCTCAGCCCTCCATCGGGATCCTTCGTGAGCTCAGTGGGAATGTCAGACCCTCGCGGGATGATGTTTTATGGGAAGCGCAGCGGTGGTGCAGGCATTTGCGGACATCAATGCCGCCCTGACTCTGCTTGCTGTGGAGGTAGCTGGGGCGGGTTCGGTGCCGTTTTCGGCTGTTGATCCTTTGCGTGGTCTGGTCGATGGCTGCCTGGATATTTTGTCCTGCGTTGCGGGGCGGAGGCCCGGCTGGCGGCCCTGAAGGCCCGGGCTGTGGCGGTGTATGCGGAGAGCGCTCAGGCCGTTGCGCCAGCGGCTATGTCGGCGCAGGCGCAGGAGATGGCGGTGGCCGCGGAGATCGCGTGCGTGCTGACCATTGGTGAGAGGGCCGCGGGTGCCCTGTTGAATCAGTCCCGGGTGCTGACCACGTTTTTGCCGCTGACCCTCTCAGCGTTGCAGGACGGGAGCCTGTCGTGGGCGCACGCGAAGGTGATGGTCGAGGAGACCGCCACCCTGGATGCTGCCGGGGCGGCCGCATTGGAGGCGCACTTCCTGAACCCGGACGCACCGAACCCGTCCCGCGGAGCCGCGCCCGCGGAGCTGGTGCCGCACCGTTTCCGGCACAAGGCCCGGACGTGGCGGGAACGCCACCACCCGGAGAGCCTCGAGAAGCGCCACGCCAAAGGTGTGGCTGACCGGCGGGTCGAATATACACCCGACCAGGACGGGATGGCATGGCTTTCGGCATACCTCCCCGCCGCCACAGCCAGCGGGATCTGGGACCGCCTCACCGCTATCTCCCGCGACGCGCAGGGGCCGGACGAAACCCGGACCCTCGCCCAGCTCCGCGCCGATGTCTTCACCACCGCCCTCCTCGGCAGTGGAACCTCGCTAGGAGCAACTCCCGGAAAGGTTCCCTCGCCCCGGGCACAGGTCCTCGTCACCGTGCCGGTGTTTTCGCTGCTGGGCGCCACCGATGAGCCGGCGACGCTGGACGGCTACGGCCCCATCCCGGCCTCAATTGCCCGGGACCTCGTGGCAAACGGGGCCCACTCCTTCCATCGGGTGCTGGTTGACCCTCGGGATGGGGCACCGCTGGAGATCGGCCGGACCAGCTACCGGCTGACGAAGGCGATGCGGAACTGGCTGCGGCTGAGGGACGGGAAATGCCCGTTTCCGGGCTGCAACAACCACTCCCTGGACAATGAGGCAGACCACCTCCTTGCGTGGCACAGCGGCGGCGCCACCGGAATCAGCAACCTCGGACAGCCCTGCCCGAAACACCACAGACTCAGACATACCAGCGGATGGAACCCGACAGCGGCGACAAAGGACGAGCCGCCCGGTTGGATATCGCCAAGCGGCCGCCGCTACAAGAGCGAACACCAGGACTGGGAACCACCGCAATGGCCCCACGAATTAAGAACCGAACTGAAACCTGAGCCGACATCAAACGCGAGACGGCCTTATCCAACAGTGGGGGATGACGTTGGCGGCTACCCGGATTTTGTCCACATCGGGCTGTCCCCGGGAGAAGACGTCTTGGAGAGGTTCCTGCACAGGCGCGCCTGAGCCTCCGCCCTCACCTGCCGTCCGGATACGCACGCCCTTATTCAACAGCCGCCCCGCCGAGAAGCCGCCACTGGTCCGGGGTGTCGATGTCCTCGCCGGTGGACTGGTCGCTGCAGTCCACCTCGTCCACCAACTCCGGATGGGACTGCAGGAAGCCGCGCGCCCCGGCGTCGCCCGTCACCGTTGCGCTGACCGCTTTGCGCAGGGCGGCGTCAATGAGCAGCGGATGACCGCGGCGCAGCCTGGCCGTTGTACCGCCGCCGGAGGCGTCCCGGCCGCGGTACGCGGCGGCGGTGATTCGTCCCGGCCGGTGGGAGGCGAGGAGCCTGCCCACCGTTGCCCGGGTCAGGCCGGGCTGGTCAACGAGCGCGATGAGGAGGTGGTCTTCCGGATCCGCTTCCTTCTCACCGAGCAGAAAGGAACTGCCCATACCCGTGCGCCAGTGGGGGTTGACGGCGATCCGGTAGCGGTCCAGCTCGGCGATGGTTGCGACGTCGGGGGCTCCGGCGCCGAGCACCACCACCACCTCGCGGCAGCCGCCGTCGAGCAGGTTTCCGGCGATGGCTTCCACCAGTGGGCGGCCGCGGTAGGGGAGCAGGGCCTTGGGACCCAGGCCCAGCCGCGTCCCGGCCCCAGCCGCCAGCACGATGCCCGTCGCCCGCCGTTCCTGGGTGCCATCCGCCCCCGCCTTATCCATAGCTGCACCCTAATTGAGTTTTTGTCAGGCGTCGCCGCCGGCCCCGCCGGTGGTGCCGGCGTTGACGTCCAGCAGTTTGTAGCGGTCCATCGCGTACGACGGCGCTGCCTCCTCCACCTCGCCCCTTGCCGCCAGCATCTGCAGGGCTTTGACCACGATGGAGTGGGTGTCGTTCTTGAAGTAGCGGCGGGCTGCTGCGCGGGTGTCCGAGAAGCCGAAGCCGTCGGCGCCGAGGGTGGCGTATTCAT
>NZ_JBNHFI010000017.1:0-26466 GCF_059090085.1 Arthrobacter sp. K4-10C
GCTGTCTCCCTCACCACCAGCGTGGTCCGCCACTCATTCAACAACCCCGACCGGAACGCCACGAACGTGTGCGGCATCCCCGTCAGTGCCTTGGCCAGGCCCAGCAGCCTGCCGCCCCTCGCCGGGGACTCCCGGCGCGCCAGCGCAACTTGCGCCCCGACCCCCGCACCCACCTCATCGGCCGGGACACCTGCTGCGGCCTGCTCCCGCCGCTGCGCCTGATCAAACGCGACGCTGATCTCGGCCTGCCGGGCAGCAGGCAGCGACTTCACATCCTCCAGCACCCGCAGCTGGTCAATCATCCCCGCACCATCGCCGGCGACACGGAAAGAAGCCAGGACCGCGAAAGCATCAGCAACCGCCGAAGCACCACCGCGCCCCGAAGGTACCCCCGCGACTACCCCTGCCGATGCCCCAAACGCCTCCATAAACAAAGTCTTCCAGCACCCACCGACAACCCCGGCCACCCAAAACCCCTATGTGGAAAACGGAACACTGCAACGGCCGGCGGGTGCTGTTCAATGGCATTATGCAGTTCACCAGGAAGGGCCTGAAGGCCGGAGGTTTCGCCGGTTTCCGCCCTATCCAGGACCTCGACCCCATGCGGATCCCGCAGGGAACAGGCCTCTTCGTCGTCGTGGCCCCGGCAGGCTTCCAGCCGCGCTTCCTTGGGAAGAGCACCGCCGGCGTCTTCAAGAAGAAGAACCCGTCCCTCCCCGAACCCGCGCTCACCGCAGAATGGGTGGACGCCGCCGTCGTTCTCTACGTCGGAAAGGCGGGGCCTGGAAGCAAGGGCAACCGGGGTCTCCGCCGCCAGGTTCAGGAATTTGTGGACTTCGGGCAGGGAAAGCCGCCGGGGCACTGGGACGGCCGGGCCATCTGGCAGCTCGCAGATGCAGGATCGCTGTCAATCGCCTGGAAGGAACTGGCGGCGGAACAGCTGAACGATGCGGAAGCCGGTTACCACGCAGCTTTCCTGCAGGAATTCGGGAAGTTGCCGTTCGCCAACCTCGTGCAGGCGCGCACAAAGACCGGCCTCTGACGGCACGACCAAATTGGCGCAGGCAGGAGTTCCGGCGTCCTGCCAGTCAGGCAGGTCCGCGGAGCCGTTCCATCTCGCGGCGGTCCTTCTTGGTGGGGCGGCCCGTGCCCCTGTCCCGCTGCGGCAGGCCCAGCGCCGGCGCGAGTGGCCGCGGCGGTGTGTGGTCGGTAAAGCAGTGCGAGGCCGCTTCCGCCCCCACCCGCTTGGCAATGAGCCGCCGCACTTCAAGAATGCGCTCGTACCCCGGCATCCGGACAGTCACGGTGTCGCCGGCCACCAGGGTGGCAGAAGCTTTGGAGGGGCTGCCGTTCAGCCGGACGTGCCCCGCACGGCAGGCTGCCGTGGCGGCGGAACGGGTCTTGTAGGCGCGGATGGCCCACAGCCAGGCATCAATGCGGACGCTGGCGGGGGAGGAAGGAAGGCTGGTCATGGCTGGCACCGAGTATAACGCCAGCGAGCGCCGGCATTCAGTGCAGTCTCACTCCACTGTCACGCTGACCCGTTGCACCATGTTGTTGCCCATCCCCTGGTAGTTCCAGTTCTGCTCCAGTGGTTGGGTGGCGCCGGTGGCGTCCGTTGCACGGCAGGACAGAATGTGCTCGCCAGGCTCCGCCACCCACGGCAGCGTCCACTTCCGCCACGTGAACCCGCCGGCCGGCTTGTCCAGCTGGGCGGGCAGCCAAGTGCCGTCGATCCCCACCTCCACCCCGGTGACTGCACCCTCGCCCGACCAGGCCCTTCCCTGCAGGAGCACCGGGCCCGGACCCAGTATGCGCTTCCGGGTGAAGAAGTCCGGGACGCCCGGCGGCACCATGAGCGAACGCACCCTGATCCGCGAAACCGGAGTGCCGGCGTCGTCTGCGGAGTCCTGGTAGCGGTAGGCGACCTGCTGCTGGTACCCGGCGAACGGGGCCGTGACCACCTCGATGGACGCGAGCCATTTCACGCTGGCCATGCCGTACCAGCCGGGGACCACGAGGCGGAGGGGATAGCCGTGCTGGGGCGGCAGCTCGGTGCCATTCATTTTGTACGCGAGTACGACGTCGGCACGCAGCGCTTCGCGGATCGGCAGGCTCCGCGCGTAATGGTGGGGGACGCCGCCCTGAACCCCGGCGTCGGCGCCCGTGAAGACCACTTCCACCGCGTTTTGGAGCACGCCGGCCTTGCCCAGGAGGTAAGCGAGGGGAACGCCGGTCCAGTGCGCGGTGCCCACCCCTTCCTGGACCCACGGCTGGCTCATGGGCCGTGGCGAGAGCAGCGACCGGCCGTTCCCGGCGCACTCCAGGGTGACGGGCACCGTGATGGCGGGGTCCTTGCGGAGCGCCGCCATGCTCAGCTCCAACGCGCGCTCCACGGCGCCGCTGATCCTCAGATGCCAGGAAGCGGCGTCGAGGTCCGGGATGTCGAAGTGCGTCAGGACGTAATGCAGCCCCGGCGGCGTGACATCCCGGCGCAGCGCCTCCAGCGGCATGGAGTGGTTCCGGGCTGAGAGCTGCAGCTCTTCCCGGGTCAGGGGGCCGGTGGTGGGTCCGGCCCCCGGCGGGGCCTGCTCCTCCAAGACTCTAGCCGGAGCGGCGGGTTGCTCGGATCGGGAAGTCTGCGTCATGCCACAGGTCTACGCCCGCCCTGGCGGCGCGTCAACGTCCCTTCCCAGGCTACGCCTCCCGCTTGGCCGGGGACTTGGTTTTAGCCGGATCGCGCTCGGCCAGCGAGCCAATGGCGTCGTCGATCTTCTTCATGACCTCCGGCTCCAGCGCCACGCCGGCAGCAGCCACGCTGTCCGCGATCTGCTCCGGCCGGCTGGCGCCCACGATTGCCGACGCCACGTTGGGATTCTGCAGCACCCAGGCGACGGCCAGCTGCGGCATGGAGAGTCCGGCTTCCTCCGCGATGGGCTTGAGGTCCTGCACCCCGGACAGCACATCGTCGCGCATCCAGCGCTCGATCATCTTGGCACCGCCCTTCTCGTCCGTGGCCCGGCTGCCTTCCGGAGCGGGCCGGCCGGGGAGGTACTTGCCGCTGAGGACGCCCTGGGCCATGGGCGACCAGACGATCTGGGACACGCCCAGCTCCTCCGACGCCGGCACCACCTCGGCCTCGATGACCCGCCAGAGCATGGAGTACTGGGGCTGGTTGGAGATCAGCTGGAAGCCGAGCTCCCTGGAGAGGGCGTGGCCTTCGCGCAGCTGCCCGGCCGTCCACTCGCTCACGCCGATGTAGAGCGCCTTGCCCTGCCGGACGATGTCCGCGAACGCCTGCATGGTCTCTTCCAGCGGCGTTTCAAAGTCGTAGCGGTGGGCCTGGTAGAGGTCCACATAGTCGGTCTGCAGCCTGCGCAGTGAGCCGTTGATGGAGTCCATGATGTGCTTGCGGGACAAGCCAAGGTCGTTCTTGCCCTTGGGTCCGGTGGGTCCGTAAACCTTGGTGAAGATTTCCAGGGATTCGCGGCGCTCACCCTTCAGCGCCTGGCCGAGGACGGTCTCCGCTGCCGTGTTGGCGTACACGTCGGCTGTGTCGAAGGTGCTGATGCCCGCGTCCAGTGCGGCCCGCACGCACTGGGCGGCGACGTCGTTCTCCACCTGGGAGCCGTGGGTAAGCCAGTTGCCGAACGTGATTTCCGAGACTTTGAAACCGCTGTTTCCGAGGTATCTGAATTCCATGGGTTTCACGCTAGCCCAGATGGTTGCTCAGGGTAAGGGCTTTTTGCCGTTCGTGGGTCCGCTGCCCGGCGCCGTTTCCCTGAGTACCTGCTGCGGGCCGGACAAGGATACGAGGGATCCGGTGTCCAGCGGCGCGAGGGATGGCGGGTGGGGGGGTTTCTTGAAGGACCTCGGAACCTCGCGCAGCGGCCGGTGGTTGTGCAGGGCGGACTCCACCAGCGGGGCCACCTCGGCCACTTTCTCGGCCGGGACCTGCGGATCCGGCAGGTCCCGCACCGAAAGCTTGATCTCCGGGGACGCTGCGCGCGCCCGTGCCATGGCCCGGGCGTCGGCCTCAGCCACAGCCGAGGCCCAGTCTTCGGCCAGCACGGGCGGCTCACGGCGGGCGGCGGTCAGTGCGGGGTGATGTTCGACGGCGGTGCGCAGCGCCGACTTCAGGTGTGCGGGCTTCAGCGCGGCGCGCCAGTCGCGCGGCTGCCGCCCGTCGCTGTTCCCCGCGGAGGCTTTTCTGAAGGTGCGGGCAAGCAGCCCGGGGCGTGCCGGGCCGGAAGCGGGCGCGGCGGCAGCACCGTCGTCGGCCGCGTCCCTCCGGTCCTGGAGCCGGGTCCCGTAGAGCTGTACCAGCGGGATGGAGTCCTTTCGGGGGCGCCTGCCGAACAGGCCCATCAGGACGATCGCGGCCAGCCGTCCCACACCCGCGAGCACCAGGGTGATGGCGCCCAGGAGAAAGAGGAGGAAAAACATCAGGAAGGCCACGCCCACGGTGCCCAGGAACGTCAGGTTGAGGATGAGCGTATCCGGGTTGTCCACGTCACCTCTCCTCTCTGCAGGCAACGAAAACCGCGCCCGCGCCACTGTGCCTATGCGGCAGCACCTTCTCCACCATACGGATTTTTGATGTTCTGCGCCGCCGCCGGGGGCCGGGGATCCGGGGTTGTAGCAAAGCTGTTACCGGATATGACAGCATCCCGGTATGACAAAAAGTCCAGGGGAAAACTGCGTGTGCCTGTCCGGGGAGCAGTACGGGCAGTGCTGCGGTCGGTTCCACTCCGGCTTGGCGGAGGCAAGCACCGCCGAGCAGCTCATGCGGTCCCGCTACAGCGCCTTTGTGCTCCTCGACGGGAGCTACCTGCTGCGCACCTGGCACCCGGGCAAGGCCCCCGCCACCCTCGATCCGGATCCCGGGATGGACTGGCGCCGCCTGGACATCCTGTCCACCAGCGGCGGCGGTCCGTTCGATACCAGCGGGACGGTCGAGTTCAAGGCCCACTACCGGCACGGCAGCGGGCGCGGGGTCCTGCACGAGGTCAGCAGGTTCGTCCGGGAGGACGGCCGCTGGTACTACATGGACGGAGATGTCCTCGCCTGAGGGGTGGAACAGGACTGGTGGAGCCACGGCTTGCCCACCGGCTTACTCGTCCGCGTAGTCGCTGTCCGGGGTAAACCCGGCCCGGTCCACTTTGCGGTGGAACCTCATGCCGGCGAGTCCGCCCAGGACGGCGCCCACCAGGGCCACAGCAGCAACCACGACGGCGGCGATGATGCTGGTGGTGGTCAGCTGGCCCTCATTGATGGGGATGCGGGGGAAGCTGTTCAGGTTGGCCAGTACATTGAACTGCTGGCCGAACACGAGGCCGAGAATGGATACGAGGATTGCCACGACCAGTGCCCAGATCCAAACCATCATGCCCTGTTTGGCGCCGTTGAAACGCGCCATCCGGCCCGCCACGTAGCCGCCGCAGTAGTAGGACAGGAAGAGGATCACCAGCAGCACGATGATGCTTACCAGGCCCACCGTGCCCTGGTTCTGGGCAGCCTGGTTCATTGCTTCGTTTACGTCTGTGTTGCTGGCAAGGCCCACTGCAGTTCCCGCGGCCGCCACCAGGGCGGTCAGCAGGACCGCCATGCCAGTAGCGGTGAGCCAGCCAAAAAAGGCAGAGCCCACCTTGATTCCGCCGAACTGTTCCTTTTCCCGCGCCACTGCGGTCTGCCGGTCGCTGAGGTTGGGATCGACGGCCGGGGCAGCGGTGTCAGGGGTATAGTCCTGCCCGGCATAGTCGGCAGGCCGCTCCGAATACGTGGCGGCCGGTCCGGCCTCTGCTGCCGGCACCTGGTCGAAGGAGCGCGTGCTCTGGCTGTCCGCGTCCCCGGCGCGGTAGCTTCCGCTCCGGGTGTCATCCTCCCGGGCTCGCCGCGGAGGCAGGTTCTCTGGGTCCGTTGAGCTGCTCATGGCTCAACTCAACCATCGACCCGAGGCGATAGCAAGCGTGCTTACTATTTTGTGACCTGCGGTTTTACCGGTACCTGCGGTGCAGGTTGTCCTTCGTGGAGGGACCCGGAGAGGCATCGGCAATCCACGGACCGGTCCCTTCGGACTGGTCCAGGACCCCTTCCTCCAGCCACATGTAGTCTCCGGCGAGGACCCTGCGGGTCAATCCGTGGTCGCCGTCGTCGGTGTTCCGCCACAGCTGGTCGAAGTACTCCTCCACCCGCACCCGCGCCTGCTCGCAGTACGCCTCGGCCAGCTCATAGGCGCTCGCGGCCTTTTCCGGCGCCGTGCGCAGCAGCATCTCGGCACGCGCGCAGCAGGCGGTCATGGCGAACAGCTCTGCGCCGATGTCCACCACCCGGCCCAGGAATGCCTGCTTCCGCTCCAGCTTGGCCTGCCAGCGGCCCATGCCGTAAAAGGTCTGCCGGGCCAGCCGGCGGGACGAGCGCTCCACAAAGCGCAGCTGTTTGGCCAGCCGGCCGAACTCGCTGTAGGAACGCGGATCCATCCCGGCCCCGGCCACGAGTTTGGGCAGCCACTTCACGTAAAAGCCTGAAGCGCCGACGGCGGCCTTCGCTTTGTCCGACAGGCTGGCATCCATTGACGCGAGGTCGCCCGCGGCCGCCAGGTGTGCGTCCACCGCTTCCCGGGCGATCAGCAGGCGCATGATTTCAGAGGATCCCTCGAAAATCCTGTTGATGCGCAGGTCCCGCAGCTGCTGCTCGGCCGGCACGGCCCGTTCGCCGCGTGCGGCCAGTGATTCCGCCGTCTCGAATCCGCGCCCGCCGCGGATCTGGACCAGCTCGTCCGCGATCCGGCAGCTGATCTCCGTTGCCCACAGCTTGGCAAGGGCGGCTTCGATGCGTACATCCTTCTGGCCGGAATCGGCAAGTTCGGCGGAGAGTTCAAAGACGGCGTCCAGGGCGAACGCGGAGGCGGCGATGAAGGCAACTTTCTTCCCCACGGCCTCATGTTCGCCCACGGGCCTTCCCCACTGCGTGCGGGCGTTGGACCATTCGCGGGCGATCTTCAGGCTCCAGCGTCCCGATGCCACACAAATGGCGGGAATGGAAAGCCGTCCGGTATTAAGCGTGGTGAGGGCAATCTTCAGCCCCTGGCCCTCGCGCCCCAGCCGGTTTGCGGCGGGCACGCGCACCTGGTGGAACCGGGTGACGCCGTTTTCGATGCCGCGCAGGCCCATGAAGGCGTTCCGGTTTTCCACTGTGATGCCAGGAGAGTCCATTTCCACCACGAAAGCGCTGATCCCGCCCTTGTGCCTGGTTCCGTCGGGCCCGGTGTGCGCCGGTACTACCGCCATCACCACCACCAGTTCGGCGATCACCCCGTTGGTGGTCCAAAGCTTCACGCCGTCCAGAAGGTACGCCTCGCCGTCGTCGGTTGGCGTTGCGGTGCTGCCCATCCGGGCGGGGTCGCTGCCCACGTCCGGCTCCGTGAGGAGGAACGCGGTAATGGCGCCTGATGCGCAGCGCGGCAGGTACTCCCGTTTTTGCTCGGGGGTGCCGAACACTTTGACCGGCTCCGGCACGCCGATGGACTGGTGTGCCGAGAGCAGGGCCCCCAGGCTGGGATGGACGCTGCCCAGCAGGGCAAGCGCCCGTCCGTAGTACACCAGGGAGAGTCCCAGGCCGCCGTATTCCTGCGGGATCTTCATGCCGAAGACACCGAGATCGGCCAGGCCGCGGATGTACTCGTCCGGAATCTTCGCCACGCGCTCGATGACACGGCCGTCCATGGTGCGGGAGAACGCGGTGAGCCGGTCCATGAAGGCTTCACCGCGCTCCACGTCCCCGGGATCCGGGGTGGGCCAGGGGTGGACCAGACTGAGGTCGAAGCTCCCCAGATACAGGCCTTTGGCGAAGCTTGGACGGTCCCACTCCGTTTGGCGGGCAGCCTCGGTGACGGCGCGGGCGTCGGCGGCGGTTGCGCCCGCCCCGATGTTGCCGGCGGGTACGGGGGTTTCTTCGGACGGAGCGTCGGTGGACGGGGACTCAGTTGCGGAGGTCATGGGTTATCTCCTTGGCCGGAGTGGCCGGTGTAGCCATGGATCCGCCGGGTTTGGAGAACCCTTCAGCTGTCCCTCAATATTACCCGCGGGTAAGTTCCGGTGCTAGGGGCGGCCTGCGCCTGAAGCTCGCCGGAAACGTCCACCGTGGCGGCGTGGTGCACCAGCCGGTCCCAGGACGCGTTGATGCCGTGGACCACTGCCAGGAGAGTGTTCACAACCACCACCCAGGTCAGCTTTCCGGCACCCAGCAGCACCAGGGCAACCAACCCTGCGGCCAGGACGAAGGCGGCCAGCATGAAGGCGAAGACCAGCGTTCCGATAAAGACCAGAGTGCTGGTTTCCAGTGTGCTTAGGTCGAACTGCATGAATCCCCCTGCTGCGGCGTTGCGGTGGCGAAGATCAGTAGCAGAAGCGTAGGGGTACTTCTTCGCGGGGGACCAGAGCCGCGGCAGCCGGAAACCGCTGTTGATATGGGATCGAAACCCTACGGCGCAGTAGGTCACAAAGCGGTCGCGGCCACTGGGTTAACCTTGTAGCTGGCAGTTTTCCGTTCCTGCCGCCGCCCCCGCCCCGCAAACAGCCCAAGGAGAGTGTGTGCCCCGCTCCGCCAGGTCATCCGCTGACGCGATCAGCGCCCGGCTCCGGGACCTCGAACTCCTCACCAAGGGGCCTGCCTGGGCGTTGACGCGTTCGGCGCCATGGGTGATCGCGGTGCTCCAGGCATCCTTCACGCGTACCCGCCCGCAGCTGCCGCTGGAGGAGTTCCACGCCGACGTCGACTCGTTCCTTGAGGAGCTGCGCCGGCAGGAGCCGGGGCTGGGCGGTGGAGCCAACGGGAAGTCTTTCGGCGATGAATGGACGCGCCGCCAGTTCCTGACCCGGCGGAACCAGTCGGGCAGGATTGTGTACGAGGTGACCGAGCCCGCCGCCCGCGTGCTTGCCTTCCTGGACAGCCTCTCCAGCGAACGCTCCACACTAAACGGGTCCCGCCTGGGCACCCTGCTGGGTGATGTGGAGAAACTGGCCAACGAGACCAACCCGGACCAGAGCGCCCGCCTCGAGTCGTTGGAAGAGGAGATTGAAGAGCGGCAGCAGCTGATCCAGGACATCAGCAGCGGCGAGTTCGACGGGCTGCTGGACGACGACGAAGCGGTGGAGGCCGCCGGCAACATCCTGGACCTCGCGGCGAGCCTGCCCGCGGACTACAAGAAGATGCGTGACCGGATCGAGGAGCTGGTGGGCGAGCTGCGCAACCAGATCATCGAGGAATCCCTGTCCAAGGGCGCCACCATGGCCCAGGTGCTGGAGGCGGACAAGCGGCTCCGGCAGAGCCCGGAGGGCAGGACCTTCCGTTCGTTCACGGCCTTCCTTGAGGACCCGCAGCAGCAGCTGAGGTTCCGCTCCGCCATCGGGGAGGTGCTGAGCCGGCAGTTCGCGGACGACCTGTCGCCCGAAGACCGCGAAACCCTGAAGAACCTGGTGGCTGAATTGCGCCAGCAGCACAGCCAGATCCAGCGCATCTACGGCAAGCTCAGCGAAAGCCTCAACACCTACATCCAGAGTGACGATTTCCGCCAGTCTGTCCGGCTCCGCCAGGTCCTGCGCGAAGCTGAGCAGGCCATCCGGTCCCTTCCCTACGAACGTGACCGCCCGGGCCTGGTACCCGGCCCGGTCCTTTACAACGCGGGTTTCGAGTCCCTCTCCATGGTGAAACTCTTCGACCCCGACGAGTTCGCCGCCCCGCCCAAACTCGCGGACCCCATCGCCTTCAGCGACTCGGACCGGGTGCGCCCGGTGCGGACGGGCAAGGCCAAGCCCCAGGCCATCAGGTCGGCCATGGCCGGAGCGGCGACCCTGGCCGAGGCGTGGCAAAACCTGCCGCCCGAGGAGCAGCACATCAACTCGATCCGGGCACTCCTCTCGCATGCCCTCCACGCCGGCGCGGCCTTTAACCGTGAAGCCGTTGACGGCCTGGACTTTGAACAGATAGACGGCACCACACGGAGGGCCTACCTTCCGGTGGTCACGCTCGCAAAGGATTCTGATGACTGAGGAAATCACCACGGCGGCTCCGGCAGTTGAACGTGCCACCGAAGACCCGGTGGTTGAGCAGATGGGGAGCGAAACCCGGACAAGCCCAGCCATCGGCGCTGTCACCCCGCGCGACACCTTCATCGACGGCGCCGCCCTGTTCCCCGGGGACACCGGCGTGCTGCCCATGAAGGTGCGGCAGGCGCTGGTGAAGCTGCTGAAGGGCCCTTACATCGACGGTGGCCGGGACGAGAAGCTGTGGACCGTGCTGCTGGACAACCAGGTGATCCTGCGCAGCCGGCTGTCCGAGCTGTTCCTCACCATGCAGCTGGACCACGAGCGGAAGATCGCGGTCCTGCGCCCGGTGGATCCGGAGGTGATCGGGGGCAGCGTCCGCTCCAGCATCCTGCGGCAGCAACGTGCGCTGAGCCGGGTGGAGACCATCGTGCTGCTCCGGCTGCGCCTGCTGCTGGACCGGCACGTCACGGCCCAGACCGACCCCACCATCACCCGCGAGGAAATTGCGGACCTGGTGGCCCACTATCAGCCCGCCGGCCAACAGGACGCCCTCCGCGATTCGGATGTTGTCACCCGGGCCATCACCAAGCTCCTGGCCCGCCAGCTCCTGCTTCCTACCGGTTTGGATGACGTCTACACCATCTCCAACGCCCTGCCCCTGGCCCTCCCCTTCGAAAACATCGGTGACATCCCGGCCCACATCGAGGCCCTCGTAGCCGCCTCGACGGACCCCACCGGCACAGAGGCACTGATAGAGCTCGACGGCGGTGACGCGCCGGACGAGGACGGTGCGGATTCCCAAGGTGAGGAAGAAAACGACGACGACGGCGAAGGGGTGGGGGCGGCAGCGCCGTCGTCGTACCCGGCCCCAGCCACGGAAAAGAGCGCCAAGTGAGTATCGCCAGCATGCTTCCGATGGGCGAGGTGACGAACCCGGGCCAGATGCGGCTTGCGCTGGTACAGGTGGTCAACTGGGGAACGTTCCACGGAGCGCACACGATGCACGTGGACCGGGACGGCACGCTGCTGACAGGCAACTCCGGCGTGGGCAAGTCCACATTGTTCGATGCAATGCTGCGGGTGTTCGATGCCCGGCCGCGGTCCAACGAGGCGGCGGCCCAACGCTCGGGCGGGGCCTTGGAGGACAAGCGGACCACGTTCACGTACATGCGCGGCAAGGTGGGCGATAAAGCCGTGGGCGAGGGATCGGCGAGCGCGTTCCAGCGCCCGGGTGCCACATGGTCCGCCGTCGCGCTGACGTTCGACAATGCCGCCGGCACCAAGGTTACGGTTTCGGCGCTGTTCGACCTGCCAAAGAACGGCACCGAATCCAGCGTGGGCCGCTTCTATCTGATCGACAACACGCCCCTCGATTTGGAAGCTGTCGAGGGTATCGCGGACAAGCGGTTTACCAAGGCTGTCCTCGAGGCAACCTTCCCGCACGCGCAGGTCTTCGACGTGCACAAGGCTTTCGCGGAGCGCTTCCGCCGTCTGCTGGGAATCAATTCGGACCAGGCCCTTCCGCTGCTGCGGGTCATCCAGGCCGGGAAGGGGCTGGGCGGAAGCGTCAACACGTTCTTCCGCGACCAGGTCCTGGATGCCCCGGCTACGCTGGCCGCTGCGGATGACGTGGTGGAGGAATTCAGCAACCTGATGTCCATCCGGCAGCGGCTGGAGGACGTCCGGCAGCAGCGCGACCAGCTGGCTCCCGTCCCGGGGCTGAACCGGGAGTACGCGCAGTCGCTCCTGGACGCGAACCGGCTCCGGGAGCTGGCGGGCGGGGAGTTTGAGGCATACCGGCAGCGGCTGGCGGTCACTGTCCACGAGAAGACGCTGGCCCGGTTCAAGGAGCTGGCCCAGGCAAAAGCCAGGGAGCTCGGCGCTGAGCGGACGGTCCGCGACGGCCTTGCAAAGGAACTCCGCCAGCTGGAGACCGATTACAACAGCCAGGGCGGCAACGCGATTTCCGCGATCGAGCAGTCGCTTGAGAACGCCCGGGTGGGGCTGAAGCTCCGGCGGCAAGTGGAGGAGGCGGCACAGCAGGCGCTCGCCGACGCCGGGTTGCGGCTTGAGTGGTCGGCCGAGGGCTGGGAGCAGGCGCATGAGCAGGCGGCAGCCCGGTCGGCTGAGCTGAAGGACGATTCGCAGGCCCTCCAGGAGCTGCGGTTTGAGGCCTTTGACGCCCACGCGACGAAGAAGCGCGAGCTGGCCGCTGCTGAGCAGGAGCTCGTCTCGCTGAAGACGCGCAAGTCCCTGCTGCCGCCGTCGAGCATTGAAAACCGTTCCGCGATTGCTGCCGACACCGGCATCCCGGAGGACCGGATGCCGTTCGCGGGTGAGCTCATGGACCTGGCTGAGGGGGAGGAGCGCTGGCGGCCCGCGGCCGAGCGTGCGCTCCGCAGCCTCGCCACCACGCTGCTGGTTCCCGGCGAGCACTTCGCCGCGGTGACCCGGTACCTGAATGAC
This sequence comes from Arthrobacter sp. K4-10C, assembly GCF_059090085.1. NCBI lineage: Bacteria > Bacillati > Actinomycetota > Actinomycetes > Micrococcales > Micrococcaceae > Arthrobacter > Arthrobacter sp. K4-10C. Next base: position 12,513 of record NZ_JBNHFI010000017.1, read on the forward strand.
AACAACGTCCGGGGTGCGTTGCGGGCAGTGGATGTTTCCAAGCCACTGCCCGGCGGTGCAATGGCTGTGGAGGACGCGCGCAACGGCGACCTGCTCACCAAGCTGGACATCCTCGCCAGCGGTGCTGCCGCTGAAGCCGGGGCCTGGATCCGGGAACGGATCGCCGTGGACTTTGCCTACCCCTGCGTGGAGGATCCGGACGAACTGGCCGGCCTGGATAAGGGCCTGAGCCTGGGCGGCGTGGTCAAGCGCAACCGCCACACCGTGGAAAAGGACGACCGCTTCACCAGCCGCCAGGATTACGTCCTCGGCTTCGACAACGCCGCCAAGCTGGAACTCGTGGCGGGCCAGGTGGAGGACCTCCGGCAGGAGGTGGCCAAAGCCGCCGAACTGGCGCAGAGCCGTGAGGACTCGCACCAGGGCATGAGCCGGCAACTGGACGCCTTGCGCCGGATTGCGGAAGACGACCGGCCCTGGGAGCAGGTGTCTGCGGTGGTGGCCGCGGACGAACTGGCGCGCATCGAGCAGCGGCTGAAGGACGCCCTGGCCGCCCAGGCCGACCTTGAACCGCTCCGCGCCACCATCGAGGAGGTGCGGCAGAAGCACCAGTCCAGCACCGAGTCCGCCGCGGTCCTGCAGAGCGAGTACAAGGCCCTGGACCGGCAGCTCACCGCGGCTGATTCCCTGCTGGAAGGCGCCCGCAAACGCCTGGCCCAGGCGCCGCCGTCGGACGCCACCGTGGCCGCGCTGGAGCCGTACTTCGCCGATTTCGGCGACGTGACGGAGATGCACGAGTTGGACAACCTGGCCAACCGGGTGCGGACTGCGCTCCTGGGTGAACTGCACGCGGCGGAGTCCCGCGGCCAGGCCACCGCCGAGCGGCTGACACGGATCTTCGAGGGGTTCGTGCGCGAGTGGGGAAGCGCGATCTCGGCCGACCATGGAACCACCATCGGCGCGGCAAGCGACTTCGAAAGCCGCTACCACGCGATTGTCAGCGACGGACTGCCGGCCCAGGAGGCCGAGTTCAGGCAGTTTTTCAACCAGCGCACGCACGAGTCCTTCAGCACACTGCTGCACCTGCTGGACGAGGAACGCCGCTCCATCACCAGCAGGATCCTGCCCTTGAACGGCATCCTGTCGCAGGTGAACTTCCACGAGGGCAGCTACCTGGAACTGGACATCAAGCAGACCCTGCCGCCCACCGCCAAGCAGTTCAAGGACGCTATCCAGAACGCCCTCAAGGCCCGCCACACCAGGTCTCCGCGCTCCGAGGCCGGCCGGATGGATGCCGCGGGCGCGGAAAAGAACGACGACGACGAGCTCACCGCCCGTTACAAGTCACTGGAGGCCCTGGTCAAGCGGCTGGGTTCGCAGGCGCCCGAGGACCGGCGCTGGCGGGCCGAGGTGCTGGACGTCCGCGGGCACCTGTTCATCCAGTGCAAGGAGCACCGCGAGGTGACCGACGCGGCGTCGGGCAAAAAAGCGGGCAAGAAGTCCGAGGTTTTCATGCACGCGGACACGGGGTCCATGTCCGGCGGCGAGCGGCAGCGCTTCACCGCCTTCATTATGGCCGCCGCGCTGAGCTACCAGCTGGGAATCGCCGAGCAGGGCTTCACCACGTACGGCACCGTGATGATGGATGAAGCCTTCGTCCTGGCCTCCGAGGAATTCGCCGGCGCCGGCATCAAGGCGCTGCACGAGTTCGGGTTCCAGCTGCTGCTCGCCGCCCCGGAGAATGTGATCGACCTGTCCCGGCACCTGGGCTCGGTCACTGAGATCCTCCGGGACAGGCGCACCAACCGCTCCGGCGTCCTGACCGCTCCCGTCATCCGGCCGAGGCCGGGCGAAGAGGGGGCCTGGCGGTCGGAGGCCAACCCGGTGGACATCGTCCTGCGTTAATCCGGAGCCCCCTGTCGTTCGGGCCGGGGCGTAACCTTCACGGTTCTGGACCCCTGCGGGACGACCACTGCCAGGCCGGTGACTACGGCTGCCAGTACGAAAGCGGCAGCGAGCCCCCAGACAGCGGCAACTGCACCTGCGGCCGTTGCGCCGAGGGCCTGCCCAATGACAAGGGCGACAAACAGCAGGGATGTGCCCGTTGCGGCACGTTCGAAGTCGTGTTCCAGCGTCCATGCGATAAGCGCTCCTGTGGCGGCGGTATAGCCCCACCCGAAAGCAACGCAGGCGAGTAGGGCCAGGGCGGTCAGGCCGGACGCTACTCCAAGCGTCCCAGTAGCACCGGCAGCCACGGAGGCACTGAGCGCCCACGCGACCTGTGGACGGAAATGGCTCATCCACCGTGCAGTGGCGATCACGGCGGTCCCACCGAGGCCTAGGGCTATCCATGCCCCGGCCGAAACAGGCCCGCTGGCACCGGAACCGACCAATTGGGCTCGTCCAAAGGTCCACACGGCAGCGGAGCCGGCGCCCATCAAGAGTGCAGCCGCGATGATATTGCAGTGGGCGCCGAACCACGATGCGGGCGGAAGCTTATTCTCGTCAATCGGGCGGCCGGTGCGCTCCCGATCAAGCCGTAGGACCAGGACCGCAACCACCATGGTGAGGCCCGCCACGATGAACCAGGGGAGTCGCCAGTTAGGGAGAAGTACCAATGCCAGCATGCCGGCCATAATCAGTCCCGGCCCGCTGCCTGCGTTCACAATTGACTGTGCGCGATTGTTGTCCCCTCTTTCGACGTTGCGTCCGACGATGGATACGAGGGCAGGTGATGCAAGGCCGGCACCGGCTGAGCTGAGGATCGCGAAAGGGGCAAAAACGCCCGGCTGCGTCGCTGCGGCCATGCCCGCGGCGCCAATGCCGGCACATAGGGCCGCCCCTACGACGAGCCGGCGGGGGCGGGCCGCACCCGCCCGTAAACCAATCAGCGCACCTGCACAGTAGGACAGGGACGCCCCGGACGCTATAAGGCCAGCCGCGGCTGCATCGAAGGAGAGTTCGGCCTGCACATCCGGAAGAAAGAGGCCGTACGCCATGCGGACCAAACCATAGGTGATTGCGATGAAGGTAGTGCCCGCAGCAAGCAGCAGGCCATCGCCGACCCGCACAAACGAAAACGTACGTTTCATTTTGATAGCCTAGGCTATTTCTATGGGAATCCGTTCAAGAACTGAGGCAAAGCTGCTTGATGCCGCGGACGAGCTCTTCTTCACCCGCGGAATTGCCGCTACACCGGTCGACGTGATCCTTGACCGGGCCGGGGTGTCGGCGGCAACGCTCTACCGCGGCTATCCAAGTAAGGAAGCGCTGGTCGCAGCCGCCCTGAACAGGCGACATAAAGCCTGGCTCGACACATGGGACCAGGCCATCGAGCGCCAGGCGACAGAGCGGGGAAAATTGCTGGCGGTCTTCGATGCACTGGACGAGTTCAGGGCACGCCCCAGAGGTGCGCGCTGGTGCGCATTCCTGGGTTCTGCTGCTGAGTATGCCGATACGCCTGCCGAAATCCTCGAAGCCGTGCGGGCAGACACGGATGCGCTTCAAACCCGGCTTGCCGAATTCGCCGTGCCGGTTGTCGGCCGGCAGGCCAAGGCGCTGGCCGAGGAACTGCTGCTCCTGGTCACCGGCGTCCTGGCCATGAGGCTCCGTGGAACTGGGTACGGAACAACAAGTGCACGCCGGGTTGCCGGTGCTCTCATTGATGCCCGGCTGGCTCAACGCAACAGGACCTGACTGCGGTTCGCGGCCGCATCTTTGTGCAACCCGTGGTTCGTTGCTGACCGCAGATGCCGTACCCGCCCACCGGGCCCTTCCCCACGGTCGGCGGGGAAGGGCTTCGTGCTGCACGGGTGAATGTCCGCGCGCTTCGGCTACTTCGCCTGTACCCGGGCCAGGAACTGGGCGGTCCGGTCTTTTAGTCCCTCAATTTGGCGGAGGACCACGGCGGCAGGGTCAGGGTTGATCTCGTTGGCCGGCGGCTCCTTGCGAACGTTGCCGCAGCACAGGAAATCGGCGCAGATCAGCGTGCCCACGGTGTTGCCGTTTCGTCCGGACGGACCGGCGCGCCTGGCCACCCATAGTAGGACGTCTTCCTTGGAGAACACGTCCCTGCACAGCTCGCAGAGCACGGAACGGTTTTTCCGGGCGCCACCCTCGGGGGCGCGCAGCATGATGCCGGTGAGGTTCTTCGGGCCGGGGACCACGAGGTATCCGCGGAGGGGCATCTTCTCGTCCCGCCAGCCCAGGAACTCGAGCTTGTCCCAGTCCAGGGAATCGAAATCCTTGGGGAGGGTGAGTTTTGCTGCCTCGGAGCGGCTGGCGTTGATGAAGGAGGATCGGATCTGTTGGGGCGTGACTGATTGCATGGCTGAACTTTCAAAGATGGGAGCCCCGGAGTACGGGGAAAAGGGCGTGGAGAGTCAGCTGTTCTCCGCGGAGCAGGCCAGAGCGGCCACCCCGCTTTCCATGGCAGCAAGGGCCCTCAAGGCCTTCGGCGTGCGCATTGCTCCTGGTTTCCCCATCTCTTACCGGCTTGCCGGCAATCCCCCGCAGGGGATCCGGCACTGCCATCCTGCCAAAAGCGGCGCTGCCTGTCCAAGAACCCAAGACGCCCCACGTGCTGTGGTCTTCATCACGTAGAGGAATAAGTTACGAAAACCTTGCGTAATCGCTGCAAGGATAGGCTAGCCTTACTCGGGTTCGCTTCATTCACTTAAGGAGTTCCGTGACTTCCCCCCTCTTCTCCGGGCCCAGTGCCACGCGCCGTATGCTGTTCAAGTCGGCCGGCAAAGCCACGGCCGTTCTGGCCGCGGCGGCGCTCACTCTCTCCGCCTGCTCCACTGGCCCCGCCTCCTCCACTACGGACGCCGGCGCTTCCAGCTCCAGCAGCTCTCAGTTCCCCGTCACCATCGAGCATGTTTTCGGCAAGACCACCATCGAAAAGCAGCCCACCCGGGTAGCCACGGTTTCATGGGTCAATGACGACGTCGCCATTGCACTGGGTGTTGTTCCCGTCGGCGTCCCCAAGAATGAGTGGGGCGGCAACGACCAGGGCTCCACCCCCTGGAAGGACGCAGCACTCGAAAAGCTCGGCGCCGGCTTCGGATCCGACAAGGCCCCGGTCCAGTACTCCGAGGCTGACGGCATCAACTTCACCGAGATCGCCAAGCTCACCCCGGACGTCATCCTCGCCGCCTACTCCGGCCTGACCGAGGAGGACTACAAGAAGCTCACCGAGATCGCCCCCGTTGTGGCGCACCCTGAGCTGGCCTACGGAACCTCCTGGCAGGACTCCACCTCCATCATTGGAAAGGCCCTCGGCAAGGACGCCGAAGCCACCCAGCTGATCTCGGACACCGAGGCCACCATCAAGGAAAAGGTCTCCGAGTTCCCGCAGATCCAGGGCAAGAGCTTCATCTACGGCAACCTCGAGCCCGCCAAGGGCGACGGCGTCAACGTCTACACCGCCAACGACAACCGCCCCCGCTTCCTCTCGGAAATCGGCATGAAGCTCGCTCCCGTGGTTGAGGACAACTCCAAGGGCTCCAAGGAATTCTTCATCCTGTGGTCCGCAGAAAAGGCCAACGAGCTTGACTCCGACGTCTTCGTGACCTGGGTTCCGGACGCTTCCACGGCCGACGCCATCAAGGCAGATCCGCTGCTCGGCCAGATCCCAGCCATCAAGAACGGTGCCCTGGTCGCCGACTCGGACAACACCCTGACGCTGTCCATCTCCGCCGCCTCCCCGTTGAGCCTGCCGTGGTCGCTGGACACGTTCCTGCCGCAGCTTGCGGGCGCAGTGGATAAAGCCACCGGCGCAGCGAAGTAAGCACCGTCCCATGACGCACAGTACGACGACGGCGGCCTCCCGCGGAGGGGACACCGGCGCCAGGGCGCCGGCGGAAGGACCGAAGGGTCTGTTCCGGGGCGCCGCCTCCGGGGGGAGGCGGGCCGCCTGGCTGCTGGCCGCCGTCGCCGTACTGGCGATCCTGGCCGGGGCGTCCCTGGCCATTGGTGCAAGGGGCCTTCCCCTCGGCACCGTGTGGGAGGCACTTACGTCCTTCGACCCCGCAAACGGCGACCACGCAGTGGTCCACGCCCGCATCCCCCGAACCGTGCTTGGCCTGCTGGCCGGCGGCGCGCTGGGCCTTGCCGGCGCAGCAATGCAGGGCGTCGCCCGTAACCCGCTCGCCGATCCCGGCATTATTGGCGTCAACGCCGGAGCCGCGCTGGCCGTGGTCACCGGCATCTACCTCTTCGGTGTTGCCTCGTTCTCCGGCTACATCTGGTTCGCCTTCACCGGGGCGGCGATTGCCGCCGTCGTGGTGTACCTCATCGCTTCGCTGGGCCGGGAAGGCGCCACGCCCGTCAAACTTGCCCTGGCCGGGGCCGCGCTCAGTGCCGGCCTGTACTCCCTGATGAACGTCATCCTGGTTTCAAGCCAGGACACGCTGGACCGCTTCCGGTTCTGGCAGGTAGGCGGCGTTGCCGGCCGCGACTGGTCGGTGGTCCTGCCCGGGATACCCTTCCTGGCCGTCGGCGTTGTCATTGTGCTCCTGACCGGACGCATCCTCAACAGCCTTGCCCTCGGCGACGACATCGCCCGGGGACTGGGGCAGCGGGTGGGCCTGACTCGCGCCGTGACTGCCCTGGGCATCGTCCTGCTCTGCGGCACGGCCACGGCCCTTGCCGGGCCGATCGCCTTCGTGGGCCTGGTGGTTCCGCACGCCGTCCGCTTCCTCACCGGCCCCGACTACCGCTGGATCCTGCCGTTTTCCCTGGTGGCGGCCCCGGTACTCCTGCTCGCTGCCGACATCATCGGCCGCGTGGTGCTGCTCCCCGGCGAAGTTCCGGCCGGCATCATGACTGCCCTGGTGGGCGCACCCGTATTCGTCTGGCTGGTCCGCTGCGGCAAGGGGGCCGGACTGTGACACTCCTCAAGCCCCGCGAGATGGCACCCAGCAGCAGTGCCGGGCACAAACATCGGCTTTTTCTGCCATCCCGCGTGCTGAACCGAACTGCGGTACTGGCTGCCGCCGTCGTCATCCTCTTCGCGGTGTACGTCCTGCTCGGCAGCTACACCGTGACCATCCCGGACTTCTTCAAAATCCTGGTTGCGCATCTGACCGGCGGTGAAAAAATCCCCGGTGCCAGCTTCATCGTGATGGAGAACAAACTGCCCCGGGCAGTGACCGGCACCATGATCGGCCTCGCATTCGGACTCGCGGGTGCCCTGTTCCAGACCATGCTCCGCAACCCGCTCGCCAGCCCCGACATCATCGGCATCAGCTACGGGGCCAGCGCCGCGGCGGTCATCGCCATCGTCATCTTCGGTGCATCCGGAGCAGTCGTCTCCGGCGCCGCCCTGGCCGGTGCCCTGGCCGTGGCCGCACTGATCTACGCAATCTCCGCCGGCGGCACCCTGCGCGGAACCAGCCGCGGCAACGCTGCCGGCAACCGCCTGGTCCTCGCCGGGGTCGGCATCGCCGCCGCCCTCCACGCAGTGGTCAACTTCCTGATGACCCGCGCCGACATCCGCACCGCAGCCGACGCCCTCGTCTGGCTCAACGGCTCCCTGAATTCCGCCAACTGGGACCGGGCCGGCATCCTGTTCCTCGCCCTCGTGGTCCTCATCCCCGCGGCCGCCATCATCGCCGGGCCGCTGCGGATCCTTGAGCTCGGTGACGACGCTGCCGCTGGCCTGGGCATCCGCGTCAACGCATCCCGCCTCGCCCTGGTGATCATCGCCGTCACCCTGGCGGCAGTGGCGACGGCGGCAGCCGGCCCCGTTTCCTTCGTCGCCTTCCTGGCCGGGCCGATCGCCCGCCGCTTCGCCGGCAAGGCCAGCCTGCCGGCGTCGGCCCTGGTGGGAGCGCTCATTGTCCTCGCGGCCGACTACTTCGCCGCCAACCTTGCCCCCTTGCTGCTGGACGGCACCGTCCTGCCGGTCGGCGTGATCACCGGCGCGCTCGGCGCCCCCTTCCTGCTGTGGCTCCTGGTCACCGCCAACCGAAAGGACGCCTGACGTGGCAGTTCTCAACGCCAAGGACCTGACGCTGAAATACGATCAGCGCTGCGTGGTGGACGGCCTCAGCGCCGAAATCCCCGAGGGCAAGGTGACCATGATCGTGGGCGCCAACGCGTGCGGAAAATCAACGCTGCTCCGCGGCCTGTCCCGGCTCCTCAAACCCGCGGCCGGCACCGTAACGCTTGACGGCAAGGACATCCACGCCCGCCCCGCACGGGAGCTGGCGCGCATCCTTGGCCTCCTGCCGCAGCACCCCACCGCCCCGGACGGGATCACGGTCCGCGACCTGGTGGGCCGCGGCCGCTACCCGCACCAGGGCTTCTTCCGCAGCTGGAGCGACAAGGACGACGCCGCGGTGCAGCGCGCGCTGGAAGCGACCGAGACGCTGGCCCTCGCCGGGCGCGACGTGGACGAACTCTCGGGCGGGCAGCGCCAGCGGGTATGGATCGCCATGGCCCTCGCCCAGGAGACCGACGTCCTGCTGCTGGATGAGCCCACCACCTACCTTGACCTCGCCCACCAGGTGGAGGTCCTGGACCTCGTGACGGACCTGAACCGCAAGCGCGGCACCACCGTTGCCATCGTCCTGCACGACCTCAACCTCGCCGCCCGCTATGCGGACAACGTCATCGCCATGAAGGGCGGCGCGGTGGTGGCCGTGGGCAACCCGCGGGAGGTGGTTACCGAAAGCCTGGTGCGCAACGTGTTCAACCTTGACTCCCGGGTCATCCCGGATCCCGTGTCCGGAACCCCGCTGATCATTCCCATCGGCCGCCACCACGTCCCCGCCACCGAACTGGAGCTTGTTTCATGAAGACACGAGAAGTTGCGTCCACAGAGCCGATGACCCTGGCGTTCGAGGTCACCGTGTCCTCGGTCCGGGAACTCAGCCCCAATTTCCGCAGGATCACGTTCGGGGGGTACTCCCTTCGGGACTTCGGGGTCCACGGGGACACCCTTGACCTCCGGATCAAACTCATGATCCCGTCCCTCGCAGCCGACGGCACACAGATTCCGTTGCCGGTCTTTGAGATGGCCCAGGCAGGCTGGTACCGCGAGTGGCTGGCCATGGATCCCGCAGTCCGTGGCTCGATGCGCACCTACACGGTGCGGCAGTCCCGGCTGGACGCCGTGTATCCGGAGATCGACGTCGACTTCGCCATGCACTTCGATAACCAGGGCAACGGCGGGCCCGCCGCGAACTGGGCCCTCAACGCAAAGCCGGGCGACGCCATCACCATCATCGGCCCCAACAACCGGGCCGCCCACTGCGTCACCGCAGAAATCTACTCCGGCATCGAATGGCGCCCCGGCCTGGCCCAGCGCGTCCTGCTTGCCGGTGACGAAACGGCCATCCCCGCCATCTCCGCCATCCTGGAAAGCCTGCCCGGGTACATGACCGGCCACGCCTTCCTCGAGGTGCCCGAGGCCGGCGACTTCCTGGAACTCAGCTCACCCGCCGACGTCGAAATCACCTGGCTCGCGCGCGGAGCGCAGATCGGACGGTCCCGTCCGCACGGCGAACTGCTCCAGGAAGCGGTCCGCAAAGCCGTGCCCGTGCCCGGCTGGGTCGGGATCAAAGAGGTCGACGGCGGTGCCGGGCCCGAGCCCGAAGACGTCAACGTGGACGTGGACATCCTCTGGGAAACCCCTTCACGGATGGAAACCTCCGAGATCATCGCCACAAAGAACCCGGACATGCCCGCCGGTGCCATGCCCTTCTACGCCTGGATTGCAGGCGAGGCAGCCGTCATCAAGGACATGCGCCGGTACCTCGTCCGGGACGTGGGCATCGACCGGAAGCAGGTCGCCTTCATGGGTTACTGGAGGCAGGGCAAAGCCGAGGGATAACCGGTTGGGCACGCCACCCAACGCTCTCGCAGATCCTGCGGCATAACCCACAACGCTCTTTCACCTTTTGCGCCCATAACGCGGACGCTCTTGCACCTGCTGTTCATCCCGGCGTCGTACGTTCTTCTCCTTCCCACGCTAGGTTGTGCGGGTGGTGCCTGAGCCTGTGCTTCCCCAGAGAGGACGCCGGGTGTTTGTTGCCCTTGGGGACTCGTTCACGGAAGGCGTGGGGGACCGGGACGAACGGCTGCCCAACGGGGTGCGGGGCTGGGCTGACAGGGTGGCCGAGAAGCTGGCCAAGGCCCACCCGGGCTGGAGGTATGCAAACCTGGCCATCCGAAGCAAGCGGCTCCGGCACATCATCGAGGAGCAGCTGGCGCAGGCCCTGCAGATGAAGCCCACGCTGGTCACCCTCTACGCGGGCGGAAACGACATCCTCGACCTGAAGACCGACATGGCCATGCTCATGGCTGACTACGAAGGGCTCGTCCGGCAGCTGGCGGGAACCGGGGCCACGCTGGTCCTGTTTACCGGGTTCGACGTCAAGGTGTCTGCGCTGCTCGAACCGCTGAAGCGACGCAACGCCTTCTACAACGAGCGGGTCCGTGAAATCGCCGCCAAGTACGGCGCCGTCCTGGTGGATTACTGGTGCCTGGACGCCTTCCACGACCCGCGGATGTGGGACTCGGACCGGCTCCACATGTCCAAGGCCGGGCACAAGTACCTGGCCGGGCAGGTGCTGGACCAGCTCGGAGTGCCGCACAAGATCAGGCCAAAGGACTGGGAACCGCCAACCCCGCTCACCCTGCGGGAGTGGGAACGCCGCCAGCGGCGCTGGGTCAACGACTGGGTCCTGCCGCTCTTCGGACGCAAACTGCGGGGCATCACCCTGGGCGACCGACTCACTCCGCGCTGGCCCGAACCGGTCAAAGTCCCCGCGAAAGGCGGGCTGAAGAAGCTGGCGGCAGAATCACGCGCCGCGGCGGAAAAGACCTAACTGTCCAGCAGGTTCTCGAAGCCCGGCGCCACCCGGCCTGCGTGGAACTCCACCACCTCGAAGTCGGCCACGCCGTTGGAGTAAAACGGGTCCTGTGCCAGGCTTGCGTCCAGCGTCGCGCGGTCCGCCCGGGACAGCAGCAAGCCTCCCGTCCGTGGAACTTTGCGGCCCGCGGCGATGAAGACGCCGTCCTCGAATGCTTTCTGCAGCCAGGCGATGTGCGCGTCATTGTGGAAATCGACGATGTCCTGCGGAACCCGGTAGCTCAGGGAGACAACATACATGCGCTTCAGCCTACCGGGGCGGCTGGCCGCCTGACTCGACGGCGCGTGGCGGGCGGCGTCGCGACGGGGGCGTCGCTTGAAAGATCAATCGTAGAATAAGGAAATGACCGAACCGCGGTGGCTCAACGCCGACGAACGACGTGCCTGGCTGGCCCTCGTCAGCATCAACACCCTGCTTCCCGCAGCCCTCGACACCAAACTGCATGCTGCCGGCAAACTGTCGCTGTTCGACTACACGGTTTTGGCCATGCTGTCGGAGGCGGATGAGCGGTTCCTGCCCATGAGCGAGCTCGCCGCCCGCAGCAGTGCATCCCTGTCCAGGCTTTCGCACGTGGTGACCAAGCTGCAGAAGCGCGGCTGGGTGGAGCGCCGGCCGCACCCCCACGACGCCCGTGTCACCATCGCGCACCTCACCGAGGAGGGCATGGCAACCATCGTTGGGCTGGCGCCTGACCACGTGGAGTCGGTCCGCGACCTCTTCCTTGACGCCCTCACGGAGCAGGACGTCCTGGACCTGGCCAGAATCGGCGAGAAGGTGGTGGGCCGCCTGGACGCCGACCACTGGATCCTGCGCGAAAACTAGTCCCCCGGCCAGTTGGTTGCTCCCGGCAACGGATGGCAAACTAGCCGCTATGGATTTCACCTCCCGCTTCGTAGCCATTGGCGATTCCTTTACCGAGGGTGTGGGCGACGACGACCCCAGCCGTCCCAACGGCGTCCGGGGCTGGGCGGACCGTGTGGCCGAACAGCTTGGCGCCGTGGATCCCGGTTTCGGCTACGCCAATCTCGCCATCCGCGGAAGGAAACTCCGGCAGATCCTGGCTGAGCAGGTGGACGCCGCCGTCGAACTCAAACCCACCCTGGTGAGCATCTACGCGGGCGCCAACGACATCCTCCGGCCCCGCATCGACATTGACGACCTGCTGGCAGAGTACGACGACGGCGTCCGCAAGTTGGCTGCCACCGGCGCCACAGTGGTTATGTTCACCGGATTCGACGCCCGCGGGTCGAAAGTGTTCGGCACCATGCGCGGACGCACAGCCATCTACAACGAGCTGGTCCGCGGCATCGCAGGCGATCACGGTGCCCTACTGGTGGATTACTGGCGCTTCAGTGAGTACTACGACTGGGGCATGTGGGCCCGCGACCGGATGCATATGTCCTCGGCCGGGCACGCCAATATGGCCAAACGGGTGTTGGAGGTGCTCAAGTATGACCACTCCATCGACATCCCGCCCATGACGCCGGTTCCGGAACTGACCGGGACCGAGGCGATCCGGGCCAACGCGCGGTGGTTCCGGGAATACGCCGGCCCGTGGGTGGTCCGCCGCGTAACGGGCAAGTCGTCCGGCGACAACCTCTCGCCCAAGTACCCCCAGCTGACCCGGCCCTAGGCGTGCGAGGTGGCACCGCCGTCGGCGCTGCTTATACACCCATTCGGCCCGGATTGGTCTTTAATTGCGTGAACTCGTAGACTTGGTAGGCGCTAAGTGCGCGGAGCGTGCGCAATTGCTCCGGTTGCCCGGTAGTTTCTCCAGGGCGGCCGGTAGTTAGGGGCTCAAGTTGCGTGACTAACCGTTCGCCCTTCTACATTTCGGGTCGCCCTTAGCAGCATGGTCCAGCAGCAGATATGCGGATCATTACATTCAATTCTTGAGGAGAAGTCATGGCAGCACACTGCCAAGTGACCGGGGCCGAGCCGGGCTTTGGGCACAGCATTTCGCACTCGCACCGCCGCAACAAGCGTCGGTTCGATCCGAACATCCAGAAGAAGCGCTACTGGGTTCCGTCCCTGCGCCGTAACGTCACGCTGCAGGTCTCTGCACGTGGCATCAAAACCATCGACGTACGCGGCATCGACGCAGTCGTCGCCGAGATCCTGGCTCGTGGGGTGAAGCTCTAATGGCAAAGGACAAGGACGTACGTCCGATCATCAAGCTCAAGTCGACTGCGGGCACGGGTTACACCTACGTAACCCGCAAGAACCGTCGTAACGACCCGGACCGCCTGGTCCTGAAGAAGTACGACCCCAAGATCCGCCAGCATGTCGAATTCCGAGAGGAGCGCTAAACCATGGCTAAGAAGTCCAAGATTGCTCGCAACGAGCAGCGCAAGGTCATCGTTGAGCGTTACGCTGCCAAGCGCCTCGAGCTGAAGAAGACCCTGGTTGACGAGAACGCAACCGACGAAGCACGCGAAGCGGCCCGCCTGGGCCTGCAGAAGCTGCCCCGCAACGCGTCCCCGATCCGTCTGCGTAACCGCGACATCATCGACGGCCGCCCCCGCGGTACCTTCCAGAAGTTCGGTATCTCCCGTGTCCGCTTCCGCGACATGGCCCACAAGGGCGAACTTCCGGGCATCACCAAGTCTTCCTGGTAATCCCGCAAGGCTGATTCCAGCTACTTGGGAAAGGGCCGGCAACCATCACGGTTGCCGGCCCTTTCTGGTTTAACGCCCGGGCCTTCGGGATGGCCTGTCTCCACGCGGGTGCTGTGCTGCAGCACACATAGAAGAATTACGACGGCGGGAGCGCGCCCAGGTGCCCTTCCTGGCCTCTTCTGCCCCGGATTTCCGCGGTTTTTATGACCGCCCCGGGGCGATTTGCGGCGGGGTTGGCCGGGGTGTATTGTTTTCTAAGTCGCCGCGGGGGAGACAGTGAAGAGCTGGTTACCGCGGGCGGCCAAACCCCTAAAATAAAGCCAAAATCTGGTGGCTCCTTGGAGTGCTGGAAAGTGGTGGGGGCGGTCTTCCTGCCGGTGGGAATCCTGGGATATGGATTTGCGTCGGGGTGGGTGGTCGGGTAAGTTTGAAAAGTTGCTCCGGAGCGATCTTGGA
>NZ_JBNHFI010000018.1:0-24166 GCF_059090085.1 Arthrobacter sp. K4-10C
TACTGCACCCGGGAGGGTGTGGGAGAGTAGGACACCGCCGGACAACACATCACGGTCGAGGCCCCAACCACACGGTTGGGGCCTCCCACATTTAAAAACCCACCCCCAAACACCACACCCCCGCCCAACGCGAGAAAGCGTCGGGGGAGCAGCGCCCGGTAGAGTTGACCACCATGAGCAGCCTCTTTAGCCATGGCCAGGACCCCTGGGAAAGCGACATCGCCCCTGCTGTGGACCCGCTGGAACCTGTCATCAATACCGTCGTGGTGCCCGGGACCCTGGCCCACGCCTTCGCTGGCTTCACCGATCACACTCACCTGTGGTGGCCGCTCGAGCAGCACGGGGTCTATGGCTCCGATTCCTACGTGGAGTTCGAGGAGAACCTCATCCTCGAAACCGCCGATGATGGACGCACGACCATCTGGGGCACGCTTGATAACTGGCAGCCCCCGTTTTCCTTCCACGCCACCTGGCATCCGGGCACCACGGCTCTCTGGTCCACGGAGCTGCTGGTGGTATTCACGGCAGTGGACAGCGGCACGGAAGTCCGCGTTTTCCATGACGGGTGGGAAGGCGCTGAGGATCCTGCGGGGGTGCGTGCCAGGTATGTCGAAGCGTGGCCGGAGATCCTCTCCAGGTACGCCCGCTTCATGGGTGCTGAATGACGAGGATCCGGCGGCTGGAATCAGGGGACTGGCCGATCTATCGGGACATTCGCCTTGCCATGCTCGAAGATACTCCAACTGCTTACGTGGAGCCGCTTGAAACGGCCAAACAGCAAACTGATGGGCAATGGCAGGCACGGGCCGCCAATATGGTGAGCCCCGGCAACATCACCTTCATGGCCGACGACGGCACCAGGGACAGCAGGCTCGAAGCCCTGATGTGGGTTGCCCTCAAAAAGCCCCAGGACCAGAGCCGGCCCCTGCAGGCCATTCTGCTCAGCGTCTTCGTCGCAGCGCCCCATCGTGGGACCGGCCTGGCTGACGCAATGCTCCGCCAAGGTATCGCTGCCGCCGAGGATGAACTGCAGGCAGGACTGCTGGAGCTGGGCGTCCACGAGGCCAACTTGAGGGCCCAGCGTTTCTACCTCCGTCACGGCTTCAGGGACACAGGAAGACGTAAACCCTATCCGCTTGATCCGGCCGCCAAGGAGTTGGTGATGGAACTCAGCTTGAACCCCACGGGCGGCGGAACTAGGACACCCCTGCAGTAGTTTGTGCCGGCGGCACGGCGGTGCTCGTCCGAATGACAAACTCCGTGGGGTACTCATGGTCCGTGGTAGCAGGAGCGGCGAGGCCGCCGTCGGACTTCTCCCTGCCATCGCCCAGCAACTCGAAGGCAATTTTCACAGCGAGGTGCCCCTGGCCCCGCGGATCCTGGCTCACGGTGGTGAGCCCGAATGTCTCGGCCAGCTCGTGCCCGTCCATGCCCACCACGGAGAGATCGTGCGGAACCTGCAGGCCGAAGTCCCTGGCCGCAAGGATGGTGCCCACTGCCATTTCATCGGACGCGGCGAAAACGGCAGTCGGACGGTCGGCAGTGGCCCCGAGCAGGCGGCGCGCGGCGGCGTACGCTCCCTGGATGGTGAAGTCAGCGGGCACCTGCCATTCCGGGTGGACGGGCAGGCCTGCAGCTTCCATTGCTTTCTCAAAACCAATGCGGCGGATGCCCGGCAGTTTGAAGTCGCGGTCCAGCTCCGCATCGCCGGTGAGGTGGGCTATCCGGGTGTGTCCCAGCCGGATGAGATGGCCGGTGGCCTCGCTCGCCAGCCGCTCGTCGTCGATCCTGATGGTGGAGGCGCCAGGCAGTGCCCCGCCGATGCCCACGATCGGGCGATGGACAGCCAACAACTGCTGGATTTCGTCTTCGCTGAGCACCAGGGCAACTGCAATCACGGCATCCAGGCGCTTGCGCAGCAGAAAGTCGCTGAGCACGCTGCGTCGTCGCTCCGGCTGTTCGCCCACGTTGTACAGGGTGAGGTCGTAGCCTGCATCCAGCAGGGCCTCAGACACGCCCTCCAGCACGGACGAGAAATACCACCGGTGCACGTGCGGCAATACAAGCCCGATGTTGTGGTTTCGGCCTGAGGCAAGGCTGGAGGCGTGATAGGACGGGACGAAGCCCAGCTCCTGCGCAGCCTCCTGGGCGAGCAGGCGGGCACGCGGCGATACGTTGGTTTTACCGCTCAGGGCCCGGGACACGGTGGCAACGGACAGCCCAGCCCTGGCCGCTACCTCCTTGATGCCTGCCACGCTCAATCTGCTGCGGCGCCAGGTCCAACCTGGATCCAGGCCGACTCGCCCGAGGCGAGGTCCGTACTGGAGCCCGACGGCAGGCTGCGGATTATGACTTGGCCGGCGGGCATGGCCAGGGGCTCGTGATTGAGGTTCATAAGCACCAGCGTAGTGCCGTTGACGTACCCCAGTGAGGAACCCGTGCACCAGTCCTCCGCCCAGGCCAGCGACCCCCGGCCGAGGTTCAGGTTCCGGCGAAGCCGAAGAATGTTTCGGTACAGCGCGAGGTGCGACGACGGCGAGGCAGCCTGGAGATCCCGCGCCAGCGCTGCGAACGAGGGGGGAAAGGGCAGCCAGGGATCGTTTCCGGAACCAAAGCCAAGATGGGTGTCCGCCGCCCGCCAGGGGAGCGGAACCCTGCAGCCGTCACGGCCCAGGCGTTCCCCGCCGGTCCGCGCGAAGGTGGGATCCTGCCGTAGGTGCTCGGGAATGTCTATGCCATCGGGCAGACCTAGTTCCTCGCCCTGGTACAGGTACGCTGCTCCCGGCAGTCCCAGCATGAACAGCGAAGCAGCCGCTGCCCGGCGCCGCCCCAGTGCCGTGTCAGGCTGGGGATCGGCCGGGCCGATCCCATCACCGTCGCGCGGCCCCTGTCCGTTGTAGCCGAATCGGCTCGCATGCCGGACGACGTCGTGGTTGGACAGCACCCAGGTGCTCGGCGCGCCGACTGCGTCGAGGGCCACCAGCGAGTCTGTGATCACCGTGCGCAGCCGGTGTACATCCAAGCCTGCATGGAGGTAGGGGAAGTTGAACGCCTGATGCATCTGGTCCGGCCGCACCCAGTTGGCGAGCCGCGGCAGCGGGTCGACATTGGCTTCTGCACAGAGGATCCGGTCCGGCCCGTATTCATCGAGGATCTGACGCCAGTTGCGGTAGATGTCGTGCAGGGCCGGTTGCCCGAACATTGGTGCTTCATGGCCCGGGAACCCGTTGCTGCTGGCGCCGTCGGCACGTCCTCCCCAGGCGGGAAGTCCGGGAGCCTTGACCAGGGCGTGGGCAACGTCCACGCGGAAACCGGAGACCCCCCGGTCCAGCCAGAACCGGAGCACGCGTTCGAACTCGGCGTGCACGGAGGGGTTGTCCCAGTTGAAGTCCGGCTGGGAGGAATCGAAGAGGTGCAGGTACCACTGGTCAGGCCGGCCGTCCGGTCCCGTCACCCGCGTCCAGGCGGGTCCGCCAAAGTGGGACTGCCAGTTGTTGGGCGGCTCGTGCCCGCCGGGGCCGGTGCCGTCCCGGAATATGAACATTTCGCGTTCCGGGCTGCCGGCCGGCGCGGCAAGGGCAGCTTGGAAGGCGGCGTGCTGGTCGGAGCAGTGGTTTGGAACGAGGTCCACGATGACCCGCAGGCCCAGCCGGTGGGACTCGGCCATCATGACGTCGAAGTCGCCGAGGGTTCCGAAGATCGGGTCTACATCGCAGTAGTCGCTGACGTCATAGCCTGCATCGCGCTGCGGTGAGCGGTAGAAGGGGGACAGCCAGACCGCGTCTACACCGAGGTCCGCCAGGTGCGGCAATTCCTCCGTGATTCCGGCAAGGTCGCCGATGCCGTCGCCGTTGAAGTCGCGGAAGGAGCGCGGGTACACCTGGTAGATCACGGCGGAGCGCCACCAGCCGGGGACGGAGTCCGCAGGATGGACAAGCGTCAGCGGTCCGGCATCGACTGAAGTGTCGGAAATAACGGTTTCGACAGACATGAGTGACAGCTTAGGCGCTGGCACATCAAAATGGAAACGCTTCCACCATTTTACGGACGCCCCTCAGGTGAGCGGCGGAGTATCTGCAGGTCACACATGGAAACGCTTGCAGAGGCAAGGGGCAACATTAAGAAGGGCGCGGAGAGTGTGCACCTAGACTGGGAAGACACGTGCGACGACGGATGGAGGCTTGGTGGGCAGCGTGGGCGATGAACTCGAGGACATTCTGAACCCCGGGCAGGTTGAAGTGAAAGAGGCCGCGCTTCGCCGGTATGCCGTGGACCAAGCGCCCGTCACCGACTTTCAATTGCCGCTCGCGGTGGTCTTTCCAGAATCCATTGCGGACGTGCAGGCCGTGGTCCGGGCCTGTGCGGCCAGGGGAGTGGCCGTGGTGGCCCGGGGAGCGGGAACCGGGGTGTCAGGCGGGGCCCATGCCACAACGAACTGCATTGTCATGTCGCTTGAGCGGATGGACCGCATCCTTGCCCTGAACCCGGATGACGAGACGGCAATGGTGGAGGCCGGCGTCGTCAATGCCGTGCTCAACGAGGCCGCCGCCGGGCACGGACTGATGTACGCACCGGACCCCGCCAGCTTCCGCACCTCCACCATCGGCGGCAACGTGGCCACCAACGCCGGTGGGCTGCGCTGTGCAAAGTACGGCGTCACCAGGGACTCTGTGCTTGCCCTTGATGTGGTCCTGGCCGACGGTTCCCTCCTCCACACCGGCCACCAGACATTCAAGGGCGTGGCCGGCTACGACCTGACCAGCCTGTTTGTCGGATCGGAGGGGACGCTCGGCATCGTGGTCGGCGTCACCGTGCGCCTGAAGTACCTGCCCCACGAGGTGCATACCGTGGCAGCTTTCTACCCCGACTTCCGGATGGCCGCAGCGGGCGTCCTGGCCGTGGGCAGGGCGCGCGTCCAGCCCGCCATCATGGAATTGCTCGACGGCGGTACGCTGGCCCAGCTGGACGAGATCCACGGGTCAGACCTCAGGCAGCGCGGCCGTTCCCTGCTCCTGGTCCAGACGGACGGCTTCGGCGCTGCCGCCGAGGCAGAAGTGGTGCGGGAAGTCCTGAAGTCCGGCGGGGCAACTGTCACCACGGAAGCCAACGCGGAGGCCGAGAGGCTGGTGGAGCTCCGACGGCACAGCAGGGGCGCCGAGGTTGACGACGAATACCGGGTGGGGGAGGACGTGGCCGTCCCGCGTTCACGTCTGGTGGATTACGTCGCCGCGCTGGAAACCATGGCCGCACACCACACTGTGAACCTCAAAGTCGTGGCGCACGCCGGTGACGGCAACCTGCACCCCACTTTCTGGATTGAGCGGGACGGCAGTGGTGTGAATGCGAGGGCTATGCAGCGGCTCCAGCGGGCGCTGGACGAATCCATCACGGCGGCACTGGACATGGGCGGCACCATCACTGGCGAACACGGCGTGGGCCAGTACAAACTGCGGTGGCTTGGCCTGGAGCAGCCGGAGCCGCTTAGGGAGCTTCAGCGCAAAATCAAGGAACTGTTCGACCCCGCGGGCATCCTCAATCCCGGCAAGGCGATCTAGCGCTAGTCGTCCGCGTCCGGGTATTCCTCGATGGACTCCTCGCCGCCGTAGCGGGACTCCTCCGTTTCGACCTCAAGGATCTTGAGCAGGCCGGTATCCGGATTCAGCATGATTGCAGCCTCGTCACGCCGGTGCCGGAGGATGGAGTCAATATAGGACTGCACGGCCTCGGCCAGGGGAATGTGGCGTTCCTGTTTCTCCGACATGTACCAGCGGTGTTCCAGGACTTCGTGGACCACTTCTGCCTGTTCCAGCTTTCCGGACATGTCGCGCGGTATGGAGCGGACAATCGGCTCGAAGACCTGGCTGACCCACAGATGGGCGCTGTATTCCTCATCCATCTCCGGATTGTTGTCAGCCCGGAAGGAGTCCATGTCGTTGAGGAGCCGGCGTGCCTGGTTCTCCTGGGCGTCCAGGCCTGTGAGGCGGAGCAGGCGCCGCTGGTGGTGCCCGGCGTCCACCACTTTGGGCTGCAGTTGGATGGTGGAGCCGTTCTGGGTGGTCTTGATGGCATATTCCTCGACGTCGAAGCCGAGTTCGTTGAGCCGCCGGATGCGCGCACCCACGCGCCAGCGCTCTCCGAGCTCGAAGGATTCCTTCTCCGTCAGCTCGGCCCAGAGGCGGTGGTAGCTGTCCATGATGAGTTCGCTGGTGGCCACCGGGTCCACCTTCTCTTCGATCAGACCGCCGTCCAGCAGGTCCATAAGTTCGCCGGCGATGTTGACCCGCGCGATTTCAAGATCGTATTCGCGCTGGCCGGTGGAGAGGTCCGGGTACAGCTCGCCGGTTTCCGCGTCCACCAGGTAGGCGGCGAAAGCGCCGGCGTCGCGGCGGAACAGTGTGTTGGAGAGGGAGACGTCGCCCCAGTAGAACCCGATCAGGTGGAGCCGCACCAGGAGCAGCGCCTGGGCGTCGATGAGGCGCGTCAGGGTGTCCTTGCGGAGCATCTGTGAGAACAGGGCGCGGTAAGGCATGGAGAACTTGAGGTGCCGGGTGACCAGTACCGGGTTGAGCGGGCGCCCCTCCGGGGTTGTGCGGCCGGTGATTACCGCCACGGGTTCCACGCAGGGTACGTCCAGCCGGGCGAGCTTGCGGAGCATGTGGTATTCGTGCCGCGCGACGTGCTCGGAGGTTTCCTTGATGGCGATGACCGAACCGCCCAGGTGCGCAAACCGCACAATGTGCCGGGAGATACCGCGGGGGAGGGCTGCCAGGTATTCGGCCGGCCAATCTTCCAGGGCAATGTGCCAGGGCAGGTCCAGCAGCTCGGGATCTGCAGCGGCGGCAGTGATGTTGAGCGAGGAGACCGAGGCAACCTTGCCGTCATCGGCACTGGCTGCCACGAACCGCGGCAGTTTCCCGATCTGCGCGTAGTCGGTGGGTTCGTCGTGCCACTGGGCGCTGTATTCCTCGGTCATGGTTCAATTCTTCCGTACTTGGCGGTGGGGGCTAAATCGTCTGCCGGCGCTTAAAGGCCGACGGCGGCCCATCCGTGAGGAGGGCCGCCGTCAGTTGATGGTCGAGACTCTTGTCAGTCGCCCAGGCGCAGACCGGTCTTGGTGTCGAACAGGTGCACGTGGCCCGACTGGGGGCGGACGTAGATGGATTCACCCTTCATCGGAGGGCGGCGGCCGTCGACGCGTGCAACGATGTCGTGGTCCTTGCCGTCCAGCGTGGTGTGGCCATACACGTAAGCGTCGGCACCCAGCTCCTCGACGACGTCGACCTCAACCTTCAGGCCTTCGCCGTGCGGAGCGGTTTCGAGGTCTTCGGGGCGGCTGCCGAGCGTCACCGTGGAGCCGTGTGCCTCTTCGAGGACGTCGCGCGGCACGGGGTAGACGGTGCCGCCGAACTGGACGCCGCCGTCGACGACGGGCAGTTCCAGCAGGTTCATGGCGGGGGAGCCGATGAAGCCGGCAACGAAGACGTTCTTGGGGCGGTCGTAGAGGTTGCGCGGGGTGTCCACCTGCTGCAGCAGGCCGTCCTTGAGTACGGCCACGCGGTCACCCATGGTCATGGCCTCGACCTGGTCGTGGGTCACGTAAACAGTGGTGACGCCCAGGCGGCGGGTCAGGGAAGCAATCTGCGTACGGGTCTGGACACGCAGCTTGGCGTCCAGGTTGGACAGCGGCTCGTCCATGAGGAAGACCTGCGGGTTACGCACGATGGCGCGGCCCATGGCAACACGCTGGCGCTGGCCGCCGGAGAGTGCCTTCGGCTTACGGTCCAGGTACTGCTCGAGGTCCAAAAGCTTTGCGGCTTCGCGGACCCGCTCGGCGCGCTCCTCCTTGGAGACGCCTGCGATCTTGAGGGCGAAGCCCATGTTGTCGGCCACAGTCATGTGCGGGTACAGCGCGTAGTTCTGGAAGACCATCGCGATGTCGCGGTCCTTCGGGGGGACATCGGTGACGTCGCGGTCACCGATCAGGATGCGGCCTGCGTTGACGTCCTCAAGGCCTGCAAGCATGCGCAGGGAGGTGGACTTGCCGCAACCGGAGGGTCCGACGAGGACCAGGAATTCGCCATCGGCGATGTCGATGTTGAGCTTATCGACGGCGGGCTTTTCTGTGCCCGGGTACAGACGCGTAGCGTTATCAAAAGTAACTGTAGCCACAGTTATCAATCCCTTCACCGGCAGGTACGTGCCGGACGATCCGTTGTGAATGGTTCATGTTTGTTCAGTTTTGTGATTCTTGCTGCACTCCGGCCTGGCCGGCGTGCACCGAGTGACGCCGCACGGTGTCTGTGCGCCACATCACAAGCAAGAGTATGTCAGAAGCTTCGCTTATTGTCGCAAATGTTACGAACGTCACAAGTGGGCTTGGGCACTCTTAGCCCGAAGCGGCCTGCGGATCCTCTTCCGCCACGGCGATGCTCCGCTCCTGCAGCAGCGCCTCGAGCAGCTCTGCAACATGGACCGGCGCCTCCACGCGGTACTGCGCCTGGGTGAAGTCAAGGCCTACCTTCACGCCCACATCGCCGGGCTCCAGCCGTGCCAGGGCGTCTTCGTCGGTGGTGTCATCACCGGCAAACAGCACTGCCGTGGCTCCTGTGACCTGCCGCAGGAACGTGACGCCTTCGCCTTTCGAGGCGTTGACGACGGATGTCTCAAGGACGCGCTTGCCGTCCTTGAGGAAGACTCCCTTGCGCTCCTGCAGCAGGGAGCGCGCGGCAGCCACGGCGTCGGCGGCGACGTCGTCCGCCGCCTGGCGCGTGTGCAGCACCACGCCTGCGGGCTTGTCCTCCAGCATGGTGCCGGGGGCCTCGGCCACGATCTCCGCAAGGATGGCACGTACTTCGGCCAGCCGCACCTTCTGCTCCTCATCGAGCGTCAGCCCGGCGGATCCGGGTCCCAGCCAGGCCTCCGCGCCGTGGCTGCCGATGAGCAGCGTGTCCACCGGCGGGGATGCTACCGCACGCAGGCTGGCGAGGGCGCGGCCCGAGATGAGGGCCGTCGTCGTCCGCGGCAGTGCGGCGAGCCCCGCGAAGGCGGCGGCCGCGCGCGGCAGGGGGCGGGCGTCGTCCGCGTGGGCGACAATGGGGGCCATGGTCCCGTCAAAGTCCATGGCGACGAGCAGATGCCCGGTGCCGGCAACGCGCCTGACGGCCCGCCGGAGCTCAGGTGACAGCGCCAGGGGACTTCCGGTGCGGCTTTCAGGAGTCATCCCGGACCACCTTCTCGTTCAGTGCCCGGAGGAAGTCGGCGGACCAGGCGTCCACGTCGTGTTCGAGGATCTGCTTCCGCATGGCCCTCATCCGCCGGGCAGCGTCGCGGGGCGGCATCTCCACTGCGCGCATGATGGCGCTCTTGAGCCCGTCGATATCGTGCGGGTTCATGAGCAGGGCCTGCTTGAGCTGGTCCGCGGCGCCGGCAAACTCGCTGAGGACCAGGGCGCCGTCGTTATTGGTGCGGGCGGTGACGTATTCCTTGGCCACGAGGTTCATGCCGTCCCGCAGGGCGGTGACCAGCATGACATCGGCGGCCAGGTACAGGGCCACCATTTCCTCCACGGGGTAGCTGTGGTGCAGATAGCGCACGGCGGTATTCTCGATGGTGTCGTAGGTGCCGTTGATGTGCCCTACCGTGCCCTCCACCTCCTCGCGCAGCAGGCGGTACTGTTCCACCCGCTCGCGGCTTGGGGAAGCGACCTGGATCAACGTCGCGTCGCCCACCTTCAGCTTGCCATCGGCCAGAAGCTCCTCGAACGCCTTCAGCCGGTGCCGGATGCCCTTGGTGTAGTCCAGCCGGTCCACGCCGAGCAGGATGGTCTTGGGGTTTCCCAGGTCCTGGCGGATCTGCCGCGCCCGCTCGATGATGTCCGGATTGGCGGCAAGCCCGCTGATCTGCTGGACGTCGATGGAGATGGGAAATGCCTGCGCGCGGGCGATGTGGGTGATTTCGCCGTCCTGGCCTTTGACATGCACCTGTTGCTGCTTGACGCTGGCACCCAGGAACCGCCGTGCCGAGCGCATGAAGTTGCCTGCGTCGCTCACCCGCTGGAAGCCCACCAGGTCGGCGCCGAGAAGGCCGTCAATGATGGCGTGCCGCCAGGGCAGCTGCGCAAAAATCTCCGGCGGCGGGAACGGGATGTGGTTGAAGAAGCCGATCCGCAGGTCTGGCCGGGCTTGGCGCAGCATCCGCGGCACCAGCTGCAGCTGGTAGTCCTGCACCCACACCGTGGCGTTCCGGTCTGCGTAGCGGGCGACTGCGTCGGCGAACCTCTGGTTGACCTTCCGGTAGGTATCCCACCACGTGCGGTGGAATTCCGGCGGGGCGATGACGTCATGGTAGAGCGGCCAAAGGGTGGCGTTGGAGAAACCCTCGTAGTACAACTCCACATCATCGGTGCTGAGCTGTACGGGCACCAGGTCCATGCCGCCGTGGCTGAAAGGCTCCACCGTTTCGTCCGGTGCTCCGTGCCAGCCAACCCAGGCGCCGTCGGTCTTTGTCATCATTGGCGCCAAGGCGGTTACCAGGCCGCCCGGCGAGCGGCGCCAGCCCGAGCCGTCGTCCCCGCTTTCGCCGGGAGCGCACCGGTCTACGGGCAGCCTGTTGGAGACCACCATGAAGTCGTACTTTGTGTGCTCGCCGTTGCTGCTGCCGGCGGCGCCGCCGGCAGCAGTGTCGGCGGGCTTTTCCTGGACGGGTGTTTGCATTGCGGCCCCCTGGGGTTGCTTGTGCCTCTTAGCCCACCCTAACGGGACGGAATCATCGGTGCTATTCGTCCGTTGGTCAAGCCGGAGAAATACTTGAAGAGGCAAGCTCTCAGGTTTCTCCCCTAAAATAGGAGAGTGCCACGAAGTGGTCCCCCTACGTCGACCGACCCAAGGAACACATGAGCCCTGCAAACGAAGTACGCAAGTCCAAGGCTGAGCGGACCGCGGAGGCGCGCGAGAAAGCGCGCCTCATCCGGGAAGCCCAGCTCAAGAAGGACAAGCGCAACAAGCTGCTGATCGGCTGGGGCATTGTGGCGGCCGTCGTGGCCATCCTTGCGGTGGTGGCCCTGGTGGTTACCACCAGCATCCGGCAGAACACGCCAATCGCGGACCAGGGTCCGGTGCCGGCCAACGCTAACGTCAACGGCGGTGTGACGCTGCTGGCCAACACGGAAGTAAAGGCAACGGATGCCGCCACGGTGGACATAGCCAACGTCCCGGCCAAGCCCGACACCCTGCCCAGCCCGGTGGTTGCCCCGGGGGCGGAGGCAGAAGCGGGCCAGCCGGTGAAAGTCGTTGCCTACGTCGACTTCATCTGCCCCGTCTGCAAGCGGTTCGAGGACACTTACAACGATGCCCTGACCGGCCTCCGCAATGAAGGCAAGATTTCTCTGGAATACCGCCCGCTCGGCTTCCTTGACCGGCAGTCCAGCACCAACTACTCCTCCCGGGCAGCAAACGCCGCGGCCTGTGTGGCGGATAAGGCACCGGACAAGTACGCCGAATACGTCGACGTCCTGTTCACCAACCAGCCTGCAGAAGGTGGGGCAGGCCTCTCCGACGACAAGCTCAAGTCCCTGGCCAGCGACATCGGTGCAGACATCAACAGCTGCGTCGACGACAAGACCTTCCGCCCCTACGTGAAGTACTCCACGCAGCTGGCGTCCAACACCGGCATCACCGGAACGCCCACCGTCTTCATCGACGGCAAGCAGTGGGACGGCACCACAGACCTGAATGCTGACATCCAGGCCGCAATCGACGCCAAAGCCTAGGTCCGGCAGGATTCTGCCAAAGGGCCCGTCCCCCGAACCTGTAACTGTTCAGTTCCGGGGACGGGCCCTTTCCTTTGTGCCGTTCTTTGCGGCCGGCTGCCCCGCAGGCGTTTTTACCACTGGCGGGAGTTTGGGCTAACCTTATCTAGCGCCGTCAGGGCGCCCGCCCGCGAGGGCACGCCTCCTTAGCTCAGTTGGCCAGAGCACCGCTCTTGTAAAGCGGGGGTCGTCGGTTCGAATCCGACAGGGGGCTCCACGAACCCCGGTTACATCGCCAGCACTTCCTTCGGTCAGCCCCGCCGCGCGGGCCCTCCCGGGCATAAGCTGGTGCCATCTTCAAATGATCAGCCTGCTGATAAAAGGAGGATGGGTGCCATGCCCAAGACCGGCAAGAACGACCATGCGCGCAAGGATGAGCTTCCTTCAACGCTGCAGCGTTCGGAGCAAAAAGCCCAGGACACGTTCGCCAAAACCTACGACTCCGCCCTTGAGTCCTACGACAACGATGAGGGCCGCGCCGCCCGTGCAGCCTACGCATCCCTGAAGCACAGCTATGAGAAGGTGGGTGACCACTGGGAACCCAAGGACAAGAAGGGCCCGTCGGACAAGCGCGCGGAGGAAGGCATCAAATCCTCTGAACCCACCGCCGGGGGAGTGGACGCGAACGCTTCCAAGGAGCACCTGCTCAAACTCGCCCGGAGGATGGATGTCAAGGGCCGCTCGAAGATGGACAAGGACGAACTGGTCAAGGCCCTGCAGAAGGCCAACGACGCCGCCACCCGCAAGGCAAGGGAATAGCCTCGGCACGCATCCACACCCGTGACAAGGCACAACGCGTGTCCCGGACCGCGGGCGCTCTTGCCGTAACGCGTCCCAGGGTGTCGAATCAGAGGACACGTTAGGACGGGTTGCAGGGCAAAGACGCCAGGAGGATCCCATGTCGGTGAAAGGCACGAAGGACTCAGCGAGGACATCCGGCGGCCGGGCCGGCCCGGAATCACGCCGCGCGGACGGTTCTGCCGCAATTGCGGCTGACGAACCGGCCAAAATCCGCAACATCGCACTCGTCGGCCATTCGGGTGCAGGCAAAACCATGCTCATCGAAGCCCTGCTCGCGGCCAACGGCGTGATCACCCGGAAAGGGTCCATCGCTGACGGAACAACGGTCAGCGACTCTGATCCTGCCGCGGTCCACCAGCAGCGCTCCGTCACGCTCTCCCTGGTGCCCCTGCTGGTGGACGACATCAAGGTCAACCTCCTGGACACCCCTGGCTACCCGGACTTCATTGGCGAGATGCGGGCCGGGCTGCGCGCAGCGGATGCCGCCCTTTTTGTCGTATCCGCCGTAGACGGAATCGACGCCACCACCAGCGCCCTGTGGGGTGAGTGCGAGCACGCCAGGCTGCCACGCGCCGTCGTGATCACCCGGACAGACCACCCGCGCGCAGACTACGACGGCGCCCTCGCCGAGTGCCGCAAGGTGTTCGGGGATGGCGTCCTGCCGCTCTACGTCCCGGTCCGGACGGGCGGGGACGTCACCGGGCTCCTCGGGCTCCTGTCCGGAACGGTCACGGATTATTCGGCCGGCGACACTCCCGGCACCCGCGACGCCGACGCCGGTGAACTGGCGGATGTGGAGGCGGCACGGGGCGAGCTGATTGAGGGGATCATCGCCGAGAGCGAGGACGAGACCCTGATGGACCGCTACCTGGGCGGCGAGGACATCGACACCGGAGTTTTGATCGATGACCTGGAAACCGCCGTCGCCCGGGGCTCCTTCTTTCCGGTCCTTCCGGCCTCGGCGCTGACCGGGCTGGGTACGGCCGAACTGCTGGAAGTGCTGGTCCGCGCGTTCCCGCCCCCAACGGAGCGCGGCCTTCCCGCGGTGACCGGCCTGGCCGGCCAGCCGGAGGGGACGCTGACCTGCGATCCCTCCGGACCGCTGGCCGCAGAGGTGGTCCGGACATCCAATGACCCGTTCCTGGGCCGGATCTGCCTGGTCAGGGTGTTCTCGGGAACATTGCGTGAAGACTCGCCGGTGCACGTTGGCGGGCACGGGCTGGCGGACCGCGGCCACCAGGACCACGACACGGACGAGCGCGTCACCCATATCTACTCCCCGCTCGGCGCAACCCTGCGGCCAGTGCCATACAGCGTGGCAGGCGATATGTGCGCGCTGGCCAAGCTGGGAAGCGCCGAAACGGGAGACACCATTTCCTCCCGGGACAAGCCGCTGATGCTCGGCACCTGGGAGATGCCGGAGCCGCTGCTCCCGGTGGCGGTGGAACCGGACTCCCGGAGCGACGAGGACGCCCTGGCGCGGAGCCTCGGCAAGATTGCAGCCGGCGACCCCACCCTGCGGGTGGAACGCAACTCCGAGACGCACCAGCTGGTCCTGTGGTGCATGGGCGAGGCGCACGCAGAGGTGGTGCTGGACAGGCTTCGCGAGCAGGGCGTAAAGCTGCATACGGTCGGCGTCGTAACCCCGCTCCGGGAAACGTTCGCAGCACCGTCGGCCGGGCACGGCCGCCACGTCAAGCAGTCCGGCGGGCACGGCCAGTACGCCGTCTGCGACATCGAAGTGGAACCGTTGGACCGCGGGGGTGGCTTCGAGTTCCTGGACAAGACGGTTGGCGGGGTAATTCCCGGAACCTTCATTCCATCCGTGGAGAAAGGCGTCCGGGCGCAGATGGAGAAGGGCGTATCGGCAGGGTTCCCGGTGGTGGACGTGCGCGTGACGCTGGTGGGCGGCAAGGCCCACAGCGTAGATTCGTCCGACGCCG
The DNA here is from genome assembly GCF_059090085.1 of Arthrobacter sp. K4-10C. Taxonomy (NCBI): domain Bacteria; kingdom Bacillati; phylum Actinomycetota; class Actinomycetes; order Micrococcales; family Micrococcaceae; genus Arthrobacter; species Arthrobacter sp. K4-10C. The sequence goes on from NZ_JBNHFI010000018.1 coordinate 14,551, forward strand.
CGTTCCAGGCTGCCGGTGCCCTGGCCCTACGGGAGGCGGCCGCGGCAGGGAAAATCCAGCTCCTGGAGCCGGTATCCTCCGTGGGCATCACCGTAGCGGACGAACACGTTGGCTCCGTCATGAGCGACCTGTCCGGCCGCCGGGGGAGGCTTACCGGCACCACCTCCACAGGGGACGGGCTCACTGAAATCAGCGCGGAGGTGCCGGATCAGGAATTACTGCGCTACGCCGTCGAACTCCGGGCGCTGACCGCCGGAACCGGCCGGTTCACCCGCCGCTACCTGCGGCACGATCCCGTACCTGCCGGATTCAGTCCGTCCTGAGCCTGCCTGATGAACGCGGCCGCTCGGAAAATCCAGCGCGTCTACCTGACGCTGACGCTGGGCAACACACTTGCGACCTCCTTCATCTGGGGTATCAACACGCTTTTCCTGCTCGACGCCGGGCTGAGCAACCTTGAAGCCTTTGCTGCCAACGCCTTTTTCACGGCGGGAATGGTGCTGTTCGAAGTGCCTACCGGTGTGGTGGCGGACGGCTGGGGACGCCGCATCTCCTTCCTGCTCGGCACCATTACCCTGGCCTCGTCCACGTTCCTGTACTACCTGCTGTGGCAATGGTCGGCCCCGTTCTTGTGGTGGGCCGCCGTGTCCGTGCTGCTGGGCCTAGGGTTCACTTTCTTTTCCGGTGCCGTAGAAGCCTGGCTGGTGGATGCACTCCACTTTTCCGGCTACGACGGCGGGCTGGAAGCCGTGCTCGGACGCGGCCAGATGGTCTCCGGTGTTGCCATGCTTGCGGGTTCCGTAGCTGGCGGCGTGATTGCACAGGCGACGGACCTCGGGCTGCCGTTCCTGATCCGCGTGGGCGTGCTGGTGGCCATGTTCGCCGTCGCCTTCCTGCTCATGCACGATGTGGGCTTCACGCCGGAGAGATCGCCGCACCCCCTGCGGGCAACCCGGCAGGTCCTCAAGGCCTCGATCGACGGCGGCCTCAAGCATCCGCCCGTGCGGTACATCATGCTGGCCGCGCCGTTCACCGAGGGAGTGGGCTTCTACGTCTTCTATGCACTGCAGCCTTACCTGCTCCAGCTTTTCGGCGACCCCCGGGCCTACGCCGTGGCAGGTCTGGCGGCTGCCATCGTGGCGGGTGCTGACATCCTGGGCGGGTGGATGGCACCCCGGGTCCGGAAACTGGTCCGCAAACGTACCACCGTGCTTATTGCCGGCAACCTGGTCAGTTCACTGATCCTGGTGGTGCTGCTGTTCACCACGGCGTTCTGGCTGGCCCTGGTGCTCTTGGCCCTGTGGGCAGTGGTGGGTGCAGCAGGCACGCCGGTACGCCAGGCGTACCTGAACGACATGATCGTGTCCAAACAGCGGGCCACCGTCCTCAGCTTCGACTCCCTGATGGGCTCAAGCGGCGGCGTGGTGATTCAGCCTCTGCTCGGCCGGAGCGCAGACCTGTACGGCTATCCGGCGTCGTTGGCCGTCAGCGGCGCGGTGCAGTTGCTGGCTGCGCCGTTCATCCTGCTGAGCCGCCGGCAGCGCTCGCAGGCAGATACGGCGTCAGACCTGACTGTGCCGTCCTAGCCGAACCCCGATCACGCCCCGATACTGATTAACCGTGGCGAGACCGGCTGGAAACGGGCCCACAACATTCGCCGCCTACGTTTCAGGAATGACAGCTGACATTCTTCCCCGGTTCAAAACCTGGCTTGCCGATATGTTCGCGTACGAGTCGCAGGACGCGGCCGCCGATGCCATGGCCGATGCCACCCGCTGGGGTTGGCTCCCCGCGCTGAGCGGGGTGGCTGTGGGGGCGGACTATGCACGCGCCGGCCACGCGGAATCCGTTGCCGAAGCGGCAACATTGTCCTGTTGAGCACGCTATTGCGCGGGTGACGGAATCATGCCCTAAACTGCTTCACTGAGGTGCCGGAAAGGGCGCTGCGCAGCAACGAAAGTGAACACGCTATGGCTACCGATTACGATGCTCCACGCAAGCAGGAAGAAGAATCTCCGGCTGACTCGCTCGAGGCACTCCAGGCCTCACGCGGCGGCAATGCGCAGACTGCGGTCATTGACCTCGATGAGAACGACACCGCTGAGGGTATCGACCTGCCCGGCGCCGACCTTTCCAATGAGGAACTGACTGTCATTGTTGTTCCCGAGCAGCAGGACGAGTTCACCTGCTCGTCCTGCTTCCTGGTCCGCCACCGGTCGCAGGTGGCGCGCGAAAAGAACGGGATGAAGTACTGCATCGAATGCGAAGGCTGACCCCCTTCCGCAGCATCTGGGCACCCGCAGGGCCCCAATGCGGGCGGGGCGCATACGCCGGCCGCCGGCGTCGTTATCAGCGGTAACGGGCGGATGCAGAAACGGCACCGAAAGGGTCAAGAAAGGCCCGGAAACGGCGCCGGTTTTATGGCCCCTTAATGCTGGCAGCCGCACACTAACGGTTGCGCGCCGAAGCGGACACAAGCCTCGTTTCGCAGCCGCGACGCTCCTAATCTTGAGCTATCCAATCGCTCCTTCCTTGGGTGGCTCAACAATGAAAAAACTCTCCATCTGGCTCGTGGCTATCCTCATGGCCGTCGGGCTGGGAATCCTGGTTCCGGGGCCTGCCTCGGCAACCACCTCGTATTGCGGGCTGGTCTGGGGATCGACGGCGAAAGCCGGCGGCACCCCGAGCACCGCAACCCTCACCAACGTCCGGACCGGGCAGCACTACTGCTTCGACCGGATGGTGGTGGACCTCAGCGGTCCCGCCGCGGATTACGATGTGCAGTACGTGCCCGCGGTCGCACAGGATGGCTCCGGAAAGATCGTTCCCCTCCGGGGCGGTGCCCGGTTGCGGGTCATCGTCAGGGCTCCCGCCTATGACAATAACGGCCAGTCCACGTACAACCCTGCCAATCAGGCGGAACTCTCCAACGTTTCCGGCTACCAGACCTTCCGCCAGGTGGCCTGGGCAGGGAGCTTCGAGGGCCAATCCACCATTGGTGTGGGTGTCCGAGCACGACTTCCGTTCCGGGTGTTCACTCTGGACGGGCCGGGCTCCGGTTCCCGGCTGGTGTTGGACGTGGCTCACTTCTGGTGATGTACGGCAAGTGACGACGGGCCTGCGCTGAAACCGGGTAAACAAAGGTGCCGTACCCCTGCAATCCAGGGGTACGGCACCTTTTACTTGCGGCGCTACTCGGTCCTACTCGGGGACCACCAGTGCAGGCGTGTCCCGCTTGAGGGTTTCGCCGCGGAAGAAGCCCGGGCGGATTTTCGCCATGACCAGCATGAACACCGCCCCCAGGGCCAGGATCCCGACGCCCAGCACGAAGACCAGGCCCACGCCGAAGACTTCCGAGCCGCTGCCGAACTCCGGCGCCAGGCTGTCCACCGCGGTCTGGAAGAACACCACGAAGAGGCCCACTCCACCCAAGACCGGGCACAGCAGCCGCAGAACGAAGTTGCGGGTGCTGCTGAAGACGCTGTGCCGGAAGTACCAGGCACAGGCCAGGGCGGTCAGGCCGTAGTAGAAGCAGATCATCAGGCCCAGCGAGACGATGGTGTCGTTCAGGACGTTTTCGCTGACCACGTGCATGACGGCGTAGAACCCCGCAGAAACGAGGCCCGCAATGACGGTGGCGAAGCCCGGCGTCGCGAACTTCTTACTGACTTTGCCGAACCGCTCCGGCAGGGCGCCGTAGTGCCCCATGGCCAGCAGTCCGCGCGCCGGCGCCATGAACGTCGACTGCAGGGATGCGGCGGAGCTCGACAGCACGGCAAGGGACATCAGGATGGCGAGCGGACCCATGATGGGCGAAGCAAGGGCCGTGAAGATGTTTTCGTGGTTCTCCTCGTTGTTCAGCCCGTTTCCGGTGTCGCCCAGGCCGGCGAACATCATGGTGGCGATGCTGACCAGCAGGTAGATGGCCAGGACGATGACGGCAGTCAGGGTGCCGGCCACCCCTGCTGTTTTCTTGCCGTTGGCCGTTTCCTCATTGAGGGTCAGGCAGACGTCCCATCCCCAGTACACGAAGATGGACAGCGAGATCCCGGCGGCCACTTGGCTGAAGGTTTCGACTTTGGTGACGTCGAACCACTCCCAGCTGAACGGGATGGCAGTTTCGGACGCGGACCAGTTAACGAAAGCCATGGCCACGAACAGGCCAAGGACCAGCAGCTGGAACCCCACCAGGCCGTACTGCACCAGCTTGGTTGCGTGCAGGCCGCGGTAGCTGACCCAGACGGCCAGGGCCACGAACACGAAGCACGTGAGGACGTTGAGGGCCTTGTTGTCGGCCAGGTCCGCAAGCTCCGGGGAGCCTGTGAGCTGGGACAGGAAAAGGTAGAAGAAGTCTACGGCCACGCCGGCGAGGTTGGACAGGACGATGATGTTGGCGGCGAGCAGTCCCCAGCCGCCCATCCAGCCCACCCAGGGCCCGAAGGCCTTGGTAACCCAAGTGAACGTGGTGCCGCTGTCCGGGGAGTCGGCGTTGAGCTCCCGGTAGGCGAGCGAGACCAGGATCATGGGGATGAAACCGATCAGGAAGATGACAGGCAGCTGTAGTCCGACTTCATTGACGGTAGGGCCCAGTGCGCTGGTGAGGGTATAGGCGGGGGCGATGGTGGAAATGCCAAGGACGACAACGGCGAGGAGCCCCAGCTGCCCGCCTTTCAGTCCCTTTGCGGTGATTCCGCCGTTGCCTGAGGGTTGATGGCCGGAGCCTGTTGGGGACGTGCTGGTGCGGAGTATCTCTGTCATGGCACCACTTTCTGGAAGACTTTATGACTACGGTCACTATATGAATGGCGTTCATTTAGTATGGGGGCACCGGACGCGGAGCGCAAGGGGAAATATGAATCACATTCGTTTATGTCTGCCGAAAGCAAATAGTAAGCTCACTGAGAAATTACTGCCGGCTCCGTGCAGGGCTTCGGTGCGGGACTGATAGCGTCACCTTACTGGACCAATCGAGGAGGACTTATGAAAGCTTCACCGACACTGACCAACAACCTGCAGGCTGTGCTGGCCGACCTGATCGAGCTGCACATCCAGGGCAAGCAGGCGCACTGGAACATCGTGGGCACCAATTTCCGCGACCTCCACCTCCAGCTAGACGAGATCGTTGACGCCGCGCGGCAGTTCGCCGACGACACGGCCGAGCGCATGCGTGCCCTGCATGCATTGCCGGACGGGCGCAGTTCCACCGTGGCGGAATCCACCAGCCTTGCGCAGTTTCCCGAGGGCCTGATCAGCACCAAGGATGCCATCGAGCGCATCGTCGCTGCCCTCGAAGCTGCCGTTGGCACCATGCGGAAGGTCCATGACGAGGTGGATGAGGAAGATCCCGCCACGGCCGACCTGCTGCACGAGTTCATTCTCAAGCTGGAGCAGTTCGCATGGATGGTGAACGCTGAAACCATGAAGGCCACTGCCAGCGTGACTGCCCCGGATTCCAAGTAGCCCGGCGGCGGGCAACACCCCCCATACAGCAGGCGCCCGGCGTCGGAGGTCAATCTCCTTGCGCCGGGCGCTTTTTGCCCCCCGGGTACCGCTGCCGCCCTAAGCGGCCTTGGGCACTTTCCGCAGCACGACGGCGGCGAGCACTGCCGCCGTCGCCATCAGTACCAGCCCGATCGCCGCGGTGACGTGGACGCCGGAATCGAAGGCGGCCGCCGCGGCGTGCCGGACTGCATCCGCAAGGGGTGCCGGCAACGCGGCGGCCACGTCCATGGCGCCGGCAAGGGTTTCACTGGCGTTGTGGATGGCGCCGGCCGGCGCGGACTCCGCCAGGGCGGCCGGCAGTTCGAGGTTCTGCTGGTAGGAAGCCGTCAGGATGGATCCCAACACCGCCGTTCCCAGGAGTGCGCCAACCTCGTAGCCGGTCTCGGAGATGGCGGCGGCCGCACCGGACTTCTCCGGCGGGGCAGTACCGAGGATGAGGTCGTTCGAAATGGTCTCGGCGGTGCCTACGCCCAGGGCGAGGACCAGCAGGGCGGCCAGCAGCAGCGAGGGACCGCCGTCGTGGTTCCCGAAGGTGACCAGGCTGTATCCCGCCGCACTGAAGGCCAGGCCCGCGCCCACCACGAACCCCGGCCGCACCCGCCGGACGAGCGGCACCACGGCCAGCCCCGCCACCACCGTGGCCACGAGCGCCGGAATCATCGCGATGCCCGCAGCCGACGGGGACATGCCCTCCAGAAGCTGCAGGTGCTGTGCCAGGAAGAGGATGAAGCCGTTGAAGGAAAACAGGGCAAGGATATTGGCTGTAATAGCCATGCTGAACACCCTGTTCCGGAACAGGGACATGTCCAGCAATGGATTGGCCAGCCTCAGCTGCCGCCGGACAAAAACCGCGCCCATTGCCAGGCCGAAGCCCAAGCCCGCCAAGGCTGCCGGGCCCGCGCCTTCCGTGGCCAGTTCCTTGATGCCGTACACCAGGGGAACCATCACCAGCAGCGATAGCAGGACGCTGGGGATGTCCACCCTGCCTGGCGCGGGGTCCTTTGATTCCGGTATGAACGCCGGCCCGAAGACAAGGAGGGGCAGCATGAGCGGTACGGCCACAAGGAAGACCGCGCCCCACCAAAACTGTTCCACCAGCCAGCCGCCAAAGATGGGGCCCAGGGCTGCGCCGCCGGAAAATCCGGCCGCCCAGATGGCGACAGCCAGCCGGCGGCGGTTGGGCTGCGGAAAGATGTTGCGGATCAGCGACAGTGTGGAGGGCATCAGCATGGCGCCAAAGAAGCCGAGGGATGCCCGGCCTGCAATCAGCCATCCGGGGCTGGGAGCGAAGGCGGTGGCCGCGGACAGCGCGGCAAAGCCGACGCTGCCGATGATCAGCAGCTTCCGCCGGCCTATGCGGTCGCCTAGGCTGCCCATTGACACCAACAGGCCGGCAAGGACCAGGGGGTACGCGTCCACAATCCATAGGAGCTGGACGCCCGTGGGTTCCAGGGCATGGGCGATTGCGGGGAGGGCGAAGGTCAATGCGGTGTTGTCCACGGCAACCAGCAGGACCGGGAACATCAGCAGGCCAAGGGCAAGCCAGTCGCGCCAGGGCGCCCGGAAGGCCGGGCTGCCGGACGGAACCGTCGAAGTCCTGGTGGCAGCGGAAGTTGTCATGTGTTAACTATACCGTCCAGACGGTACAGTTATGCAAGTGGGCCGAGTTGAGGGACCCCCGGCCTGGGAAGGCATGATTAGACGCATGCCCCGAAAGCCCGTAGCCCGCGAAGCGGTCCTTGATGCCTTTGAAACCCTTTTGATCGAGGTGGGGGAGCGTGCGGCAACCCTTGATGCCGTGGCGGCGAAGGCGGGCGTGTCCAAAGGCGGACTTCTCTACCACTTTCCCAATAAGGAGGCCCTGATCCAGGTCCTCCTGGACCGCCTGGACGCGCTCGCGGGAGCTGACGCAGACGCTATGGCTGCCGCGGCGGAAGGGGCGGCAGCCTACTTCATCCGGTCTTCCGTCTGGGCCGACACCCCGCTGGACCGGGCTGTGGTCGCAGCCACCCGCCTCGCCGAGGTGGCGCACGAGGAGACCCGCCGGCGCTTCGCCGCCATCCAGCAGCGGTGGCTTGACGAGATCGCGGCTGATGTAGGCCCAGCGTTAGCCAAGGCCGTGCTTTACATGGGGGACGGACTTTACTTCAATGCCATGTTGTCCGTGGGACCCGTGCCTGAAGGAGGTGCGGCGGCGGACGTGGAGGATTTGCTGGCCGCCCTGGAACGCTTGCGGAGATAGCAGGGTATTTGCCCCAGCGGCTGCGGCGTAGGACAATTGAATGCTGTGAGAGCTGTCACCGGCCCTCGCATCAATCCAAATGAATAGCCCTTGATCTGCGGCGGGAGAGTTCTGCCGAAAGTACAGCAGGCGCCGTAGGAGCAAACCCTCCCCAGGAATCTCACAGGCCCATGTACCGCCGCGGCGAGGCACCTCTGGAAAGCAGCAGGCAGTCCGCCCGGGACAACCCGTCGTACGGGATCCCGGACTGTTGTGTTCACCGACGGTGCAAGCGGGGCCATGCGAAAGCTGGCAACGCGGAAACTCTCAGGTCCAATACAGAGCGGGGAGGAACCCGAATCGCTGTGGCGTACCCTGCGCCGCCTGAATCATGGAGTTCCTCGTGACCGTTACCCCGGCCTCCGCCACCCCGGCCGCCACCACCTTTGTTGACCGCCATATCGGTGCCCGCCGCCAGGATGATGTCAGCGCCATGCTCAAGGCCATCGGCTACGACAGCGTGGATGCCCTGGTTGACCGGGCCGTGCCCAAGGACATCCGGCAGGATGCGCCGCTGACGCTGTCACCGGCGCTGAGCGAGGTGGAAGCGCTCGCCGAGTTGCGCAAGCTTGCGGCGAAGAACAGGACTGCTGTCCAGATGATTGGCCAGGGGTACTACGACACGGTGACGCCGCCGGTGATCCGCCGCAACATCCTTGAGTCCCCGGCCTGGTACACCGCCTACACCCCGTACCAGCCGGAAATTTCCCAGGGCCGGCTGGAGGCCCTCCTGAACTTCCAGACCATGGTCCAGGACCTCGTTGGCCTTCCCATCGCCAACGCCTCGCTGCTGGACGAGGCCACCGCCGTGGCCGAGGCCGTATTGCTCATGCGGCGGGCCAACAAAAGAAAAGACGCGAAGGACGGCAAGACGGTCATCGACGCCGATTGCCTCCCGCAGACCATCGCCATCGTGCAGGGCCGTGCGGAGGCGCTGGGCTTCGAGGTGGAAATCGCGGACCTTTCGGCAGCCCTGCCGGAGGGCGCCATTAACGGTATCGTCCTCCAGCAGCCCGGTGTTTCGGGGCGGGTGTTCGACCACTCAGCCGTGATCGCGCAAGCCAAGGAGCGCGGCGCGCTGGTGACGGTGGCCGCCGACCTGCTGGCCCTGACACTGATCACCCCGCCGGGGGAGCAGGGCGCCGATATCGCCGTCGGTTCCGCGCAGCGTTTCGGCGTCCCGCTGTTCTACGGCGGCCCGCACGCCGCCTACATGGCCGTCCAGAAGGGGCTCGAGCGTTCCATGCCCGGCCGGCTGGTGGGCGTGTCCAAGGACGACGCCGGTGTGCCCGCATACCGCCTGGCGCTGCAGACCCGCGAGCAGCACATCCGCCGCGAGAAGGCCACGTCCAACATCTGCACGGCGCAGGCATTGCTCGCCATTGTTGCCTCGATGTACGCCGTCTACCACGGCCCCGAAGGCCTGAAGGCAATTGCCCAGACTGCACACCGACACGCCCGCACGCTCGCGGCTTCCCTGAAGGCTGCCGGGGCTGATGTGCTGCATGGCTCCTTCTTCGACACCGTCACGGTCCGCGTCCCCGGGAAGGCTGCGGAGATTGTCGCAGCCGCGGAGGCCAAGGGCATGAACCTGCGCTTCATCGACGCCGACATGGTGGGCGTCTCCGTGGATGAGACCACGACGCCGGCGACCGTGGCGGACGTTGCGTCCGTTTTCGGCGGAGGTGCTGTGGGCTCCACCGGCGGCTTTTCGCTCGACTCCGCGGTGGTGCGCACTTCGTCCTACCTGCAGCATCCGGTGTTCAATACGTACCGGTCGGAGACGCAGCTGTTGCGGTATATCCGGAAGTTGTCGGACCGGGACCTGGCGCT
>NZ_JBNHFI010000019.1:0-16859 GCF_059090085.1 Arthrobacter sp. K4-10C
AGCGCCAGGTCCCGGTCCGACAACTTCCGGATATACCGCAACAGCTGCGTCTCCGACCGGTACGTATTGAACACCGGATGCTGCAGGTAGGACGAAGGGCGCACCACCGCTTCCGGTAGTTCGAAGCCCTTCGCGTCCCGAACGGGTCCGGCGCCGAAGGCGACGGCAACGGCGGAAAGTGTTGCCGCCGTCGTCGTTTCATCAATGGAAACGCCCACGGTGTCGGCGTCGATGAAGCGCAGGTTGATGCCGCGTGCTTCTGCGGCGGTGAGCACCTTGCCGGCCTTGCCCGGCACGCGGACGGTGAGGGTGTCGAAGAACGAACTGCTGACGAGTTCCCGGCCTGCAGCTTCGAGGGCGGTGGCGAGGACGCGGGTGTTGTGGTGGACCTTCTCCGCGATGGCCTTCAGCCCGTCGGGGCCGTGGTAAACGGCATAGAAGGAGGAGACGATGGCGAGCAAGGCCTGCGCCGTGCAGATGTTGGACGTGGCCTTCTCGCGGCGGATGTGCTGCTCGCGGGTCTGCAGCGCCAGGCGGTAGGCGGGGGCGCCGGCGTCGTCCTTGGAGACACCGACGATGCGGCCGGGAAGCGTGCGTTCCATTCCGGACCGGACCGCCATGTATGCGGCGTGCGGGCCGCCGAAGAACAGCGGGACGCCGAAGCGCTGCGTGGAGCCGACGGCGATATCGGCGCCCTGCTCACCGGGAGGGGTGATCAGCGTGAGGGCCAGCAGGTCAGCGGCCACCGTCACCAGCCCGCCACGTTCCTTAGCCGTAGCGATGACCGGTGACTGGTCCCAGACCCGGCCGGACACGCCGGGCTGCTGGAGGACGATGCCGTTGATGGCGCCGTCGGGAAGGCCCTTGGAGAGGTCGGCAACCTCCACCTCGAAGCCCAGCGCCTCCGCACGGCCCTGCACGATGGCGATGGTCTGCGGGAGGCAATCTGCGTCGATGACCGTCTTGCCGTCCTTCGCGTCTTTGCTTTTGTTGGCCCGCCGCATGAGCAATACGGCCTCGGCCACGGCGGTGGCCTCGTCCAGCAGCGAGGCGTTGGCCACCGGAAGCGCGGTCAGGTCCTGGACCATGGTCTGGAAGTTCAGCAGCGCCTCAAGCCGGCCCTGGGAAATTTCCGGCTGGTACGGGGTGTAGGCGGTGTACCAGGCCGGGGACTCAAGGATGTTGCGGCGGATCACCGGCGGCGTCACCGTGTCGTAGTACCCCTGGCCAATCATCTGGACAGCAGTCCTGTTCTTGCCGGCGAGCCTGCGCAGCTCGGCGAGGACCTCCACCTCGCTGAGGGCGTCGGACAGCCGGAGTGCCTCCTCCTGGCGGATGGATCCCGGAACGGCAACGTCCACGAGCCCGTCCACGCTGTCGTAGCCGATGGCCTTGAGCATGGTGCTGACATCGGCCTGGCGGCGGGCGCCGATATGACGGTCAGCGAAGGTGGATGGATTGGATTGAATCGTCATGAGGAACTCCAGGTCTGGCCGGCCAAGGGTGGCGCGGCATGGTTTGGGTTCCTCCCCGCTCTGTATTGGACCTGAGAGATTCCGAGGGCGCCTGCTCGTGGCAGGGCACTCTTGCACCGTCGGTGAGTCCGGCCCCCATCGAAGTGGGTGGCCGGGCTGCTTTCCAGAGTCGCCTCGCCGTGACGGTACATGGGCCTGAGAGATTCCTGGGGAGGATTTGCTCCTACGGCGCCTGTCCGGTGGTGGTCCGGGAGGGCTCTCCCGTCACAGCTCGAAAGGCTTATTCAAATGTGGGTGATTCGGCTCACAAGGTACACGGCCTTGCCTGCCGGTGGCAAATCGGGGGCCGCCGGGGTGCGGCCGGAAGCCCTCATTGTGCTTGGTGAAAGCGGCTGGTTGTGCGGGACGGGGCACCGCGCAGCCCGTCCGAAACTCCGCCCTAAGGGTTTGACAACCAGCCGTGACGGGCACCACACTGATCCGGTGACCGACGCCGTGCCGGACCGGCCCCACCGATTCGGGGCGGCCCTGCCGGCATCGGTCCACGCGAAGCAACTTACTAACTGAACACGCCTTTGACCTGTGGCGGGAGAGCCCTGCCAGGTACATCCAGCAGGCGCCGTAGGAGCAAACCCTCCCCAGGAAACTCTCAGGCCCATGTACCGCCACGGAAAGGCAACTCTGGAAAGCAGCCGGGCAGGCCCTGGCTCACCGACGGTGCAAGCATGCCCTCGCGGCTGCGGAAACTCTCAGGTCCTGTACAGAGCGGGGAGGAACCGAATCTTTGCGGCACCCGGTGGTGCTGCTTGAACGATGGAGTTCCTCTATGACGATTCATCCCCCGACGTCCCCCAGCGGCCAACCACCCCACGGCACATCCTCCTCCGGCAAGGCCGCGCACAGCGAACCTCCCCACCTTGAGCGCCAGCTCAGCAACCGCCACATCCAGCTCATCGCCATTGGCGGTGCCATTGGCACCGGCCTCTTCATGGGCTCGGGCAAGACCATCTCCGCGGCGGGCCCGTCTGTGATCTTCGTGTACATGATCATCGGCTTCATGCTGTTCTTCGTCATGCGGGCCATGGGTGAACTGCTGCTGAGCAACCTGAACTACAAGTCCTTCAGCGATTTCGCTGCCGACCTGCTGGGACCGTGGGCAGGCTTCTTCACAGGGTGGACCTACTGGTTCTGCTGGGTGATCACCGGCATTGCGGACGTCATCGCCATCGCCGGGTACTCCCGCGAACTGTGGCCGGAGCTGCCGCTGTGGATTCCCGGGCTGGCCACCGTGGCCATCCTCCTGCTGCTGAACCTCGCCACAGTCAAAGCGTTCGGAGAGACCGAATTCTGGTTCGCCCTCATCAAGATCATCGCCATCGCTGCGCTGATCATCGTGGGCCTGTTCATGATCTTCACCGGCTTCCAGAGCGACGCCGGGACGGCAAGCTTCAACAACCTGTGGAGCCACGGCGGCTTCTTCCCCAACGAGTTCATGGGCTTCGTGGCCGGATTCCAGATCGCCGTTTTCGCCTTCGTGGGAATCGAACTCGTGGGCACCACCGCCGCTGAGGCCAAGAACCCCGAGCGGAACCTGCCCAAGGCCATCAACGCCATCCCCATCCGCGTGCTGCTGTTCTACGTCGGCGCGCTCATCATTCTGATGTCGGTCACCCCCTGGACCCAGTTCGCCGCCGGCCACAGCCCGTTCATCGGCATGTTCTCCCTGGCCGGGCTCGGCGCCGCAGCCACCATCGTCAACCTCGTGGTGCTCAGCTCCGCCATGTCCTCCGCCAACTCCGGCATCTACTCCACTTCCCGGATGGTGTTCGGACTGGCCCAGGAGGGCGACGCGCCGGGCGTTTTCGCCCGCCTTTCGTCGAAGAAGGTGCCCAGCAACGCACTGTTCCTGTCCTGCGTGCTGCTGCTCTCCGGCGTCGTGCTCATGTACGCCGGGCAGGATGTTGGGAAAGCCTTCGAAATGGTCACCACCGTCTCGGCCGTTTGCTTCATCTTCGTCTGGTCCATCATCCTGGCCAGCTACCTGGCATTCCGGCGCCGCCGCCCGCATCTGCACTCGGCGTCGAAGTTCAAGATGCCCGGCGGTATCCCGGTGGTGTGGGCGGTCTTTGCGTTCTTCGCCTTCGTCCTGTGGGCCCTGACCACCCAGCCCGACACCCTTGCCGCCCTGCTGGTCACCCCCGCCTGGTTCCTGGTGCTGGGCGCCGCATGGGCAATCCTGCGCCGCCGGCCGGGCCACCTCGCCCGTTTTGAGGTGTTCAAGGCAGAGCTGCGTGCAGACGGTGCTGCGGCCGGCCGTAGCCCCGGGGCCGGAATACCTGCAGAAGAGCAAACAAGGATGTGACCGGACCCGCAGCCATGCGGCTGTCCTCCTGCAGCATCGAACTCCACCGCTGACACACAGGCCGCAACGGTAGAAGTTAAGCATGCTTAGTGTCCTGCCACATAGGATGGAGGAGCACGGCAGCCCACCGCTGCAGGTCGATTTGAATGAAGGTGACCATGGCCAGGCGCAGCAATCCCGCAGTACGAATCGCGCAGGAATCCGCCCACAACGCGGTGTTCGACGCCGACGGCAATCCGAAGCCCGGTGTCCACAACATGCTCCTGAAGGCGGTGGAAATCCAGCGCCCGTTTGTGGTGGCCTACATCCGCCGGCTGCAAAAGAAGCACCCGCGGGCCACCGCCGCCCAGCTGGCCGACATCCTGGAACGTGACTACCTCCGTGCCGTCACCGGCGGCGGGGCCCTGGTGGGCGCCACCGCCGTCGTCCCCGGCGTGGGAACGGTGGCATCGCTGGGACTCTCCGCGGCCGCGACAGTGGGATTCCTGGAAGCAACAGCCCTGTACGCCACCTCCTTGGCCGAACTCCACGGCATTCGCCTGACCAATCCCGAGAAGGCCAGCACCATGGTCATGGCCATCATGCTGGGCGAGGAGGGGACGTCCCTGCTGGGTGCGCTCAGCGGGCAGGTGGCGGGCAACGGCGCCAACGCCACCAAGGCATGGGGCAGCATGTTGTCCAAATCGATGCCCATGCCAGGCTTCGGCAGCATCCGCAGCCGGATCCAAAAGGCGTTCCTCAAGAACCTCCTCAAGCGCCAGGGCACAGCCCTTTTTGGGAGGGCCCTGCCCTTCGGCATCGGTGCGGTGGTTGGCGGAGCGGGTAACCTCATGATGGGCCGCGCAGTGGTGTCGAACGCAAAGGAAGCGTTCGGACCCATGCCGGACACCATTCCAGGGGAGCTCACGGCAGCCGCAGCTCCCGACAAGCAGACGCTGGAAGGCAACACTTTTGGATCTCAACGCTGACCTCGGCGAATCATTCGGCTCGTGGCGAATGGGGGATGATGCCGCGATGTTCCAGCTGGTGACCAGCGCGAATGTGGCCTGCGGGTTCCACGCCGGCGACCCGATCACCATGCTGGACAGCTGCCGGGCAGCCTATGAGCTTGACGTCACCGTAGGCGCCCATGTTGGCTACCGGGACCTGGCAGGCTTCGGCCGGCGTTCGCTGGATGCGAGTTTCGATGAGTTGTTTGGGGACGTGTTGTACCAGCTGGGCGCGCTCGACGGCGTGGCCCACGCCGTGGGTGCCTCAGTGGACTACGTGAAGCCCCACGGCGCGCTTTACAACCGGCTGGTGCACGACGCAGAGCAGGCCTCGGCTGTGGTTGCGGCCGTCAACGCATACGATCCTGGGCTGCCCATCCTGGGGCTGCCGGGGTCGGAGTTGCTGAAGCAGGCACAAGAGGCCGGGCACCCGGTGTTTGTGGAGGCTTTCGCGGACCGTGCCTACCGCGCTGACGGCACGTTGGTGCCGCGCTCCCAGGAAGCTGCCGTTCTGCACGACCTCGACGTGGTTGTCGAGCGGGCTGTCCGCCTTGCCACCAAGGGCGAAGTGGTGGCCGTTGATGGGACCGTGGTGCAGGTCAGGGCTGATTCGCTGTGCATCCACGGTGATACACCGGGTTCTGTGGAGATGGCCGCAGGCGTGCGGGCAGGACTCGAAGCAGCCGGGGTTGAGCTGCAGCCTTTCGCCTAAGCCCGGGCTTCCCCGCACACCTGTATTCGACAGGCAGCCACGCTCAGCCGAAGATCAGGTGCGCCACCGTAAAGATCGCCAACCCCGCCAGGGATCCCACCACGGTACCGTTGATGCGGATGAACTGCAGGTCCTTACCTACCTGGAGTTCGATCTTCTGCGACGTCTCCTCGGCATCCCAGCGCGCAACCGTGTCCGTTATGACCCCCGCAATATCGGAGCGGTAGGTCCGCACCAGGTATCCGGCGGCGTCGCCGATCCAGGCG
The DNA here is from genome assembly GCF_059090085.1 of Arthrobacter sp. K4-10C. Taxonomy (NCBI): domain Bacteria; kingdom Bacillati; phylum Actinomycetota; class Actinomycetes; order Micrococcales; family Micrococcaceae; genus Arthrobacter; species Arthrobacter sp. K4-10C. The sequence continues at coordinate 5,805 of NZ_JBNHFI010000019.1, forward strand.
TTGACCTTGCCGGCGAGCTCGGGATCGCTGACCAGCCGCGAACCGAAGTCCCGGACCGCTGCCTTGAACTTGATGGTCAGTTCGCTGTCGGGATCGTCCACGGCACCCAGCAGGGCGTTCTTCACCGTTCCCCAGGTCCGGAAAGCGAGTTCGCGGACCTCGGGGTCACCCAGGACCTGGGCCTTGATGTCCTCGGCGCGCGCGATCATGGCAGGATCGTGCTGCAGGTCCTGGGCAAGGTCGTTCAAGTACTTGTCGATCGACTGCCGCACCTGGTGGTTCGGGTCCGCCTGCACTGCACGGACGAACTTCAGGATCTCCACGTACACCTTGTCACCCACCAGGCCGTCCACGAACTGCGGAACCCAGGTGGGGGAGCGGTCCGAGACCAGCCGCGTGACCGTCTCATGGTTGTCGTCCACCCAGTCGGCTGCCCGGTCCACCAGCAGGTCAACCATCTTGTGGTGGTGCCCGTCATGGAAGATCCGCTCAGCCATCCGGCCCACGGGAGGTCCCCACGGGGGAGTGAGCAGATGCTTGCGCACCATTCCCTCGATCACTGCCTGGACGTCGTCGTCATTCAGGACCTTGAACATGCCGCGGATGAGGGCCGCGCCCTCCTTGGCCACCCGCTCGGCACCGCCCGGCGTGGCCAGCCATTCGCCCGCCCGGCGGGCTATGTTGACGCTGGCCAGCTTCTCCTGGACTACCTGTTCGGACAGGAAATTCGTCTCGACAAATTCGCCCAGCGAGGCCCCGATCTGGTCCTTCCGGCGCGGAATGATCGCGGTGTGCGGGATCTTGATGCCCATCGGGTACTTGAACAGCGCTGTCACCGCGAACCAGTCGGCCAGAGCGCCCACCATGCCGCCTTCCGCGGCCGCCCGCACGTATTGCAGCCATGGGTATTCCTTTTGCAGTGCGAAAGCGAAAACGAAAATCACCGCCATGGCGATCAGCAGGCCCAGGGCCACAAGCTTCATTTTCCGCAGCGCTGCCGCCTTTTCGGCGTCACCGCCACCAAGCTGGTGTCCGACGGCGGCGGCACGCGCCTGTGCCTCGTCCGGCGCCGGGCGTGGGGGCCGGGCCGGGGCTTCCCGGGTAGTTGGCTCAGAGTTCACCTGCATGTGCCAAGCCTAGCCCCGCAGCACGTGCGCGGTCGGCTACCGTGTCTGCATGACGTTTGAGGAGCCAGTGCCGCAGAGGCCGTTGGTCTTTGCCCACCGCGGCGCGAGCGCCGCCTTCGCCGAACACACCCGGGCCGCCTACCTGCAGGCGCTGGCGGACGGCGCCGATGGCGTGGAATGCGATGTCCACCTGACGCGTGACCAGCATGTGGTCCTCCTGCATGACGCCAACCTGGACCGCACCTCGGACGGAACGGGACCGGTGGCGGAGCGGACGCTGCGCCAGTTGAGGCACCTGGATTTTTCGTCGTGGAAGGGCGTGCGGATCCCTGAGGCTTACGGCGCACGGTCCGAACAGTTCCTGACCCTGCCCGAGCTGCTGGACATCCTGCGGGGGGCGGGCCGGGCGGTCAAGCTTGCCATCGAACTGAAGCACCCCAGCCCGTTCCAGCTGAAACTGGAGGACAGGGTCCTCGAGTTGCTGCGCCGGGAAGGGTGGGACCCCGCCAGTTCCACGGTGGACAACGTGGTGGTGACGTTCATGAGCTTCAGCCCTGACTCGGTCCGGCACCTGCTCCGTTCGGTCCCGGCCCCATACATCTGCCAGTTGGTGGATGACATCAACATCCGCGAGATCCGCGGCGGCCTGGGCCTGGGGCCGATCACCGGCGGGGCTATTGCCAACCTGATGAAGGCCACCCAGCTGGAAGGCGAGCGGATCCTGGACGCCCGCCTGGCCGGCCTTGCCGGGCCGGGCATCGATTACGTGCGCGCGCATCCGGACGCCGTCCGGCGTTGGTTGGACGGTGGCAGGCGCTTCCGGGTTTGGACGGTGGACTCCCCGGCGGATGTGGCCCTGTGCCAGGGACTCGGCATCCACGAGATCACCACCAATGTGCCCGCCCGGGTGCTTAACCAGCTTCAGGTGGCCTCGCCGCAGGGAAGGTAGGCATGGCGTGAGCAAACAAGCCGACGACGGCGGCGCCCGCCGCTGGTGGGCCGGGCCCCTGGATGTGGAGGGCCTTGCGCTCGGTGCCGTCCGCGCCGCGGCCGCCGCCCTGGACCGGTACACCGGCGTGCCTGGAAGGTTCACCACCACACCGGCCCTGACCGCAGCCGCCTTCGATTCTTCCGGGCATCTGAGGATCGCCGGCCGGAAGCTGCAGGGGTTTGCCCCGCTGTCCGGGTTCCGGCGCACCGGAGACGGCTGGATCCGGCTGCACGCGAATTACCCGCATCACGAGCAGCGCCTGCTCCAGGCCTTGGACGCCGGCTCTGCGGAACAGTTGGACTCCGTGCTCCGGACCATGACGTCCCTTGAGGCCGAGGCCACCGTCCAGGCCAGGGGCGGAATTGCCGCTGCCGTCCGGACGCGCAGCGACTGGATGGCCTCCCGCATGGGCCATGCAGCCGGGTCAGGTCCGTGGATTTCCCTCACATCCGCCGAAGGCGAAGGTGCTGGCATCGGCCTGGCAGGAATGCCGGGGCGGGCAGAGGGAGCGGCAAGTGCGGCACCTGCAAACGCGGGCACCGTTACCCGCCGTCCTCTTGCCGGCGTCCGCGTCCTGGACTTGACCAGGGTCATCGCCGGTCCGGTCGCCACCCGGCTCCTCGCTGCTCTGGGAGCAGACGTGCTGAGGATCGACCCGCCCCGGCTGCCCGAACTGTCCGACCAGTTCGTGGACACCTGCTTCGACAAACGCAGCGCGGAGGCAGACCTTGGCACGCCCGGCAACCTGCGCCGGCTGCAGGAGCTCGTGGCTGGCGCAGACGTGGTGGTCACCGGGTACCGGCAAGGGGCGCTGGACCGGTTCGGGCTGGGTGCCAATGCCCTGCTGGAGAGCCGCCCGGAGCTGGCCGTGGTCACGCTGAACAGCTGGGGTGCAACAGGGCCGTGGAGCGGCCTGCGAGGCTTCGACAGCATCGTCCAGGCGGCCACCGGGATTGCGAGCGTCTACGGCCAGGAGGTCTACGACCAGGGGAAGGACGACGGCGCCTGGCACCCGGGTGCCCTGCCCGTCCAGGCGCTGGACCACGCCACCGGATATGGAGCGGCAGCAGCCGCTGTCACCCTGCTCGCCGCCCGGCGTCGGACCGGCGTGGGGGGAGCAGCCCGGCTGTCGCTGGCGAGGACAGCCGAGGAGCTTTTTTCGCTGCCGAGAACACATGAAGCGGCAGTGGAGCTGCAGCAGCCGGACTACCGGACCATGCCCAGTTCCTTTGGGGAACTCCGGTATGTCCTGCCTCCGTTGCTGCTGGAGGGCCAACCGCTCGACTACCGCAACCCGCCGCCGACCTACGGTAGTTCCGCGCTGGCCTGGGCCTGACGCGCCGCCAAGCAGCTTCAAGGGTTGTTTCAAACGCCCGTCGCCCCTGTGGTTGAGTGGAGCCATGCTTTTTCACCGGTCCGGCCAGGATGCCACCGCACTGTCCGCCGCTGCCACAAACGCTCTGCGCTCACCGGGGCGGCGGCCGTGAGGTTGCTGGCATCACCGGCGGTACGCGTGGGAATCTCCATCAGCATCGCCACGGGGCTCTATGGGGTGTCCTTCGGGGCGCTCTCCGTCACGTCCGGGCTGGACCTTTGGCAGACCATGGCCCTCAGCCTCCTGCTGTTCAGCGGCGGCTCCCAGTTCGCATTTATCGGGGTAGTGGGAGGCGGCGGTTCCGGCATTGCGGCCATGAGCGCCGCCACGCTGCTGGGGATGCGCAACGGCATCTACGGTATGCAACTGAACGCCCTGCTCCGGCCCAGCGGCTGGCGCAAGTACGTGGGTGCGCAAGTGACCATCGACGAGTCCACGGCGACCAGCACCGGCCAGACGGATCCCGCGGAGCAACGCCGCGGATTCTGGGCCGCCGGCATTGGAATTTACGTGCTGTGGAACCTCTTCACCTTGGTGGGAGCGCTCACCGGCAGCGGGCTGGGGGACCCAAAGCAGTGGGGCCTGGACGGCGCCGCGGTGGCCGCCTTCCTGGCGTTGCTGTGGCCGCGGCTCAAAGGCCGCGAACCTGTGGCCATTGCCGTGGCGTGTGCCGTGGCCACGGTGATCGCCGTTCCGTTCGTGCCGGCGGGCGTGCCCATCCTGGTGGCAGCCTTAGTGGCGGCCCTCATCGGCTGGTTCAGCCACGGCCGCAGCGATGAGGGGCTCGAACCTGACGTGGAGCCCTACGGGGAGCACCACAGCCATGGCGGGAGCCACCACGACGGCGGGCTCCACCGCGGTCATGGCGGCACTCTTCCGGGAGCCGGCACATGAGCCTCTGGTTTTGGCTGCTGCTGGCCTGTGCCCTGGCCTACGCCTGGAAGCTTGCGGGTTACCTGGTGCCGGCCCGCTTCCTGGAGGACCCACGGATGTCGCGCATCGCCGGCACCATGACCATCGGCCTGCTTGCGTCCCTCACCATGGTGAACGCGGTGGCGTCCGGGCAGTCGTTGGCCGCCGACGCGCGGCTCGGCGCCCTGGCAGCGGCAGCCATTGCCCTGGCGCTTCGGGCCCCGTTCCTGGTAGTGGTGCTCGCCGGTGCGGGCACGGCAGCCCTGCTGAGGGTCCTCGGCTGGAACTGACGGCTAAGACTGACGGCCGGAACTGACGGACGGGCCGGAGCAGGGGCCGCCACCGGGCGCGCGGGACAGCGTTGCAAGGGGGCACGCAGGGGTGATGCGGATCACTTCCAATGCCTGCCCCCGGCTGTACTATGGGAGCGGCTATGCAGTTGGCCACTGAATTTCCTGTGAACGGCAACCATGGATAATCAGCTGCACGCTGCCGGAGAAAGAGCCGGCAAGCCCCGAAAAAATGCCCGACGGCGGGCGGGGCTACCGGCCAAACGCTTCTATACCCGCTTCGTCGGCCTGTCCGACGTCCCGCCGGAGGACCTCGAGTTGCTCGCCAAGAGGTTGCAGCCCGGGCTGGGCGTGGATCCGTCGTCGCCGGTTCCGGCATTTCAGGCCATGGTGCGGCGGGAGATCCGGAAGAGGGGAGACGCGGCCCGCGGGTGACGGCCCCGCCGGCACGCCCGCCGACATCCAAAGGCCCGTCGAAGGCCGGAACGGCCCCACTGTTGGAGGCCGCAGGAGGACACCCAGATGAATGCACAGTCGCAGCCCGCGGAGCCAAAAGACAACAGGCCGGAAGACGTCGAGCCTCAGGACGTCATGCCCAAAGACGGCAAGGACGAAAGCGGCCCGGAAAAGGCCTCAGCAGCCGATAAACCGGTTTCGGACGAAGAACCCGCGCCCGTCGCGCCTGCAACAGGGCAGTCCGGAAGGTCCCGTCCCGGATATCTGGACCCCCGCGGCTCGGAATCCACGAGGGGGATGCGCGACACCGCACGCCGCCGCAGGGACGCAGAGGAGAAGCTGCAGCAGCACCTGCTGGAAGCGAAGGAGCACGTCCCCAATGAGCACCACGAGCAGGAATAAGCACCACGAGCATCCTCTGCAGGAAAACGGTGTGCAGGCAAGGGCATGCAGGAAACGGTGGGTGCTGCGGGAGACTTTGGTACAGCCCGGCTCGGGCGGCCCTTGGTACTACGCCACTCCGTGGGCGGCGCCGTCCGGCGAAACGGCCCGGCGGCAGCTCTCTTCGACGGCCATCTCGTACCAGGCCTGAGCCCCGAACTCAGGTTCGGGCGTGTCCAGGTTCTGGTAGAGCGCATCCAGCAGGTCTGCCAGTTCATTGGCAGACAGTGTGGGCAGGATGTCTTCGGGGTCGCGCGGACTGTTGAGGTAGTGCGAAATCTTCGAAATGTTCATGGCGCGTTCATCAGGCTGGGGCCGTGGGGCGCCGGTAATGCAGGAACTGCTTCATGGCGGTCGCTCCATCTCGAGTTTCCAGAGGCTGGCTGCGTAACCCCTTTGCAGTGTATTGCACCCGGAGGGCGCCCACAATGGGTCCCTGCCCCCAGGGGTGGCTGCAAGCCGGCCGGAAGCTCCGGGGTATCTAACCCAGCCCGGGTGCACCCAATGCCGCGGTCAGTGGCGGCGCAGCCGCGGTTGTCGCGGCAGGCACCGGCACATGCGGCGGGAGGGGACGCGCCGGCCGGACAGTGCGGATGGCGTCTTCCACCAGCGCCAATGGACGCCGCCAGGCGTCGGACCCGGGCTCCATCGTGTCCACCACTCCGATCAGCATGGCGAGCAGGCGGAACATGTCCGTCATCGAAATGTCGGACCGCAGGCTTCCCTGCCCCTGCCCGCGCACCAGCAGGACGCTGATTGATTCCATGAGGGAACCGGTGATGCCGGTTAACAGCTCGCGCCTGCCGGCAACGGCACCCAGCAGGTTGGCATCGGCACTGGAGGCATCCATCAGGGACTCCAGGACCCGGAACAGTCCGGCGGCGGCATCGATGTCGGCCAGGGCGCCTTCGATCACGGGATCCACGGTGAGCCGGAGTTGCCGGTTCAGGGCAGCAAGGACGAGTTCTTCCTTGTCCGCGAAGTTCCGGAAGAGGGTGGCAGGGCCTACGCCGGCAGTGGCTGCAATGGTCTGCAGTGGTACGTCCGGACCAAATTCCCGGAAGCACTGGCGCGCGGCGGTGATGATCTTGTCCACGTTCCGCGCTGCGTCGGCGCGTAGGGGTTTGCGGGCGACTGCGAGACTCATGCCCAAAAGGTTAGCAACGGAGGTGCGCGCCTTCACCGTTACTGGAGGGTAGGCGCTTATGTGACGGCGGCGCCTCCTACGCTGCCCGTGGAAGCGGGCGGCGGCGTGGGAGACTGGCTTCATGTTGCTTGCGTTCTCTGTTGCCCCGTCCGGCACCCCCGCTGAAGGTTCCCGGCCCGGCGACGCATCCGTTCACGACGCCGTTGCCGCCGCCGTCAAGATCGTCCGGGAGTCAGGGCTTCCCAACCGGACGGACTCGATGTTCACCACCATCGAAGGCGAATGGGACGAGGTGTTCGACGTCGTCAAACGCGCCACCGAGGCGGTGGGGCGCTACGGCAGCCGCGTGTCCCTGGTGATCAAGGCCGATATCCGGCCCGGCTACACCGGCGAGCTCACCGCAAAGGTGGAGCGCCTGGAAGATGCCCTCACAGACGGTTCCTGACGCGCCATTCCTGGTGAACCTCTGGTCCGGCACATTTCTATGGACCAGCAAGTCTGCCCGTGCCAAACTGTGGCAATGTTCGAGCACAAGCCCCGGCCGGAGTGGACGGCAACTGAAGAGTTCCTGACGCGCGTGGTGGTCCATCCGGACCCTGCCATGGAGCAGGCCATAACCTCCGCCGCGGAAGCGGGCATGCCCGCTATCGAGGTGGCACCGAACGCGGGAAAGCTGCTTAAGCTCCTGGTCCAGCTGACCGGTGCACGCCGCGTCCTGGAGATCGGCACCCTCGCCGGCTTCAGCACCATCTGGATCGGGCGTGGGCTTCCCGAGGACGGCACCGTGGTGACGTGCGAATTCCTCCCCAAGCACGCGGAAGTGGCCTGGGCCAACATCGACTTCGCCGGCTTGGGCGAGAAAGTGGAGATCCGGCTGGGTCCCGCCCTGGAAACCCTGGCCGCGCTCGACGAGGAGGGCCGGGAGCCCTTTGACTTCATCTTCATCGACGCCGACAAGGAGAACAACAGCCGGTACCTGGACTGGGCCGTGCGGCTGGGCAGGCCCGGGGCCACCGTGGTCCTGGACAACACCATCTGGGAGGGTGCCGTCCTGGACCCGGGAATCGATCCCGTCAATGCGCCCGGCATCGTTGAAGCCCTCAAACTGCTGGGGCAGCACCCCCGGCTGGATGCCACTGTCATCCAGACCGTCGGATCCAAAGGCTGGGACGGTTTTGCGCTCGCGAGGATCATCTAGCAGGCGTCGATCAATCAGTGGCGTAGCACCCGCGGTTCGGTCGCCGCTGGACAGTTACTAAGTATGCTTAGAATGAGGTGAGGCTGATGGGCAGCCGGCCAGGCCGCAATGGAGGTACATGATGAAAGCGTCACCCACCCTTGCCAGCAACCTGCAGATGGTCCTCACCGACCTGATTGAGCTGCACCTGCAGGCAAAACAGGCCCACTGGAACCTCGTGGGCACCAATTTCCGGGACCTGCACCTGCAGCTCGACGAGATCGTCGTGGCCGCCCGGCTTTTCGCGGACCAGACGGCCGAACGGATGCGCGCACTGCACGCCCTGCCCGATGGGCGCAGCAGCACCGTCTCAGCGGACAACCGCCTGGACGAGTTTCCTGAGGGCCTGACCACCACCAAGGACACCGTCAAGCTGATCACCACCAGGCTGGAACGCACCGTACAGACCATGCGCGACGTCCACGACGACGTCGACGAGGAAGATCCCACCAGCGCCGACCTGCTGCACGCAGCCATCGAACGCCTGGAACAGTTGGCCTGGATGGTCAACGCGGAAACCATGTCCCCCACCGCTTCTGTCACTGAGCCCGCCGCCAAATAGCTGCCAGGCCTGGCCCCGACAGCAACTGCGACGCAACGTCAGGGGGACGGTGGCGGGCGCAGCGAAAGGGTGCTGCCGCAGTAAGCGGCAGCACCCTTTCGCGTGGTCCTAGTCCTTCTTGAAGGCGTCCTTGACCTTCTCGCCCGCCTGTTTCAGGTCGGCCTTCGTCTGGTCCACCTTGCCTTCGGACTGGAGGCTCTCGTCATCCGTTGCCCGGCCAGTGGCCTCTTTGGCTTTGCCGCCCATCTTCTCGGCGGCGTTGTCGATCTTGTCGTCCAAACCCATGGCATTGCTCCCTTCGGCTGGTGGCCTGCCGACCATATTGCCGCAGGCCATGCTCCCATGCTAGCCACACAAAGGATGCGCCAACAGGGGCGGGCCCCTGTGGTTGACCTGCAGGTACTCGCCAGGCTGGGCGTTTCAGACCAGCGGCGGCACGCTGGCCACGATGTAGTCGGCGGCGGCCGGGCCGGTCATGGACAGGTTGTTGCTGTCCGGGTTGATCCCCTGTCCACGCAGGGCCTCCCAGAGCGCTTCCGGAGACTGAGGCTGTGTTTCGTGGATGAGGCACCAACTGGTGTAAAGGCCATAGAGTTCGTCGCGTCCGAGGCCCAGGCCGGGCTCCCTGTCCGGAACAACTGCTTCGGCAAGAAAATCTTCAAAGTGGTTAGCAGGCATGTCCGCTCATTAGGGTCGACCGTGATGCCGCCGTATCTGCTTCAGCGGCCCCGCCGGCACCAGAAAGGGGCCAGCAGAGTAATCATGAAAATATTGCAGGGCGGATCACTTTGTCCAGTTACGGCTGCCCGAAGGGGCCGGAAACTCCGGCAGTTGTGCGGATTGAGGGGGCCGACGGCGACTGGGGGGACTGGCCTCGGTCTCAGAGGAGGCCATCTCACCGCCGGCCCCGCCTTGCCCCGGGCCCTTGTAAACCCGGGAACTCCAACTGGACCTACCTCCAATTTTCCCCCATCTTGCAGGTCCTGCCTAGTACCTGCCGCGGGCGCTGTGGACGCGCCGTCCACGCCCCGCACAAAGAGAGGCACAGTGCCTGGCGACGGACACTGTGCCTCTCCCGGAACCTACCGGCTGCTGTTTCCTTCGCTGCCGGGGGATTCGGGACGGCTGGCGCGGTCCCGCACCTTATCCCGCACGCGGTCCCGGTGGGGCTCCGTTTCCTGGTGTGCGTCCTTGTCCCCGCCGGAATCCCCGGCGTCCCCTGGAGCTTCAGCGCCGCCGTCGCCATTTTGGGCACTGTACTTTTCACGGAGTTCCCGGCCATGCCGGATGTCTTCTTCCTCCTGCGCCTGCAGCTTCTCGCTCTTCTTAGTGTCCCGCGGCGGCAGCTGGATGGTCTCTTCCGCCTTGATGCCGGCCTGGAGCTGCCGGCCCCGTTCCATCTCGGCGTCAAATTCAGCCCCGAACAGCAGGGACATGTTCAGGATCCAGAGCCATAGCAGCATGACAATCACGCCGCCCAGGGCGCCGTAGGTCTTGTTGTAGTTTCCGAAGTTGCCAACGTAGAACCCGAAACCGAGGGAGGCAAGCAGGAAGACGAACAGGGCGATCCCCGAGCCCATGCTCATCCATTTGAACTTGGGCTGCTTGACGTTGGGGGTGGCGTAGTAGAGCACGGCGATGATGACGATGATCAGGGCCACCATGACCGGCCACTTGGCAATGTCCCAGACGGCGAGGAAAACGCCGCCGAGCCCGATCAAACCTCCCACCGCCTCCGCCACCGGGCCGCTGAGCACCAGCATGCCCGCAAGGATTGTCACGATGACTACGGCCAGCAGCGTGACCACCAGCATGGTGCCGCGCAGCTTGACGAACGGCCGCCCCTCGTCAACCTCGTAGACGCGGTTCATGGCGCGGCCGAAGGCGCCTACATAGCCGGAGGCAGACCAGAGTGCGGTGGCAAGGCCGAGGACCAGCGTCAAACCGGCCGCGGGTGCGTTGGCCAGTTCACTCACGGGGCCGCTGAGCGTATCGGCGGTCTCGGCGGGGGCGAATCCGCGAACGATCTCCAGCAGCGCCGCGGTTGTCTTCTGCGGGTCCCCGAAGAGGCCGATCAGCGAGACGATCGCGAGCAATGCCGGAAACAGCGACAGCACAGCGTAATACGTCAGCGAAGCGGCGAGGTCGGGGCACTGGTCCTTGCTGAACTCCCGGAGGGTCTTCCTGGCAATGTACTTCCAGTTCGGCTTGTCAAGGTCCGTGGGGCTGTCCGGCTTTCGTGAATCGTCTGGATCCGGTGCCTGCCCTGCTTTGGCTGTGCTGCTCTCGGATGCGTCGTGAGTGGCCATGGGGTGTCCTCTCCATAAGGGTGCGAAACTGAGAGACCGGCTCCGCGGTTTGGCGGGGCCGGCCTCTCAGGTGGTGCTCGTGCCTCTTGGTGCCGCGTTTAGTAGCGGGTCAGGTGTTTTGGACGTTGGTTTTGGCGTCGGTGGCGCGGTCTTTGACGTCGGTGGCGGCGTGTTGGCCTTCGGTTTTGATGTTTTGGGCTGCGTCGGT
>NZ_JBNHFI010000020.1:0-16492 GCF_059090085.1 Arthrobacter sp. K4-10C
CATCCACACCAACACCCCCATCGACAACATCCAAGAGACACCCGACGGCGTCACCATCACCTCCCGCGACAAGACCTGGACCTTCGAAAACGTCATCATCTCCTCCGGCGGCTGGTCCCGGCGGCTCATGCCGGAGTCTCTGCAGGCGCACAGCCAGCCGAACAGGGTGTTCCTCACGTGGTTCGTCGCCAAGGATCCCGCACTATTCTCACCGGAGAACTTTCCCATCTTCATCCGCATCTCCGGGGACCGCTCCATGTACGGGGCACCCGCCGTCGACGGCGCCACAGTCAAGGCAACCCTGGACTTCCGCCCAACCCCAACCGACAACCCCGACGCAGTTCCCAGGGAACTTACTTCGGCAGAGATTGCCGAGACTACCGAGACGGTGAGCGAGTTCTTCCCCGGTCTGTACCCCAACATCGTCCGCTCCGACGCGTTCCCGGACCTCTTCACCACCGACCGCAGCCCGCTTGTCGGCAGGTTCAAGGACGGCGGCAGGATCTACTGCGCGACCGGCTTCTCCGGCGGCGGCTTCAAGAACGCCACCGGCTACGGCCAGATCGCCGCATATGAAGCCCTCGGCAAGCGCTCCTTCGACGGCCTCGACTTCGTGCGGCCCCAACGGTTCAAAACCAGCTAACATGCCGCCTTTCCGGTGGAGAACCCGGCCACCCATGAGATCATCGCCCACGTCGCCGACGGCGGTCCCGAAGATGCCACTCTGGCGATTCAGGCTGCCGGCCGGGCCCAGGCGGCGTGGGGCAAGTCCACACCTCGGGAACGGGCTGACATTCTGCGCCGGGCCTTCGAGCTGGTCATTGCCAACACCGACCGGCTCGCGGCCATCATGACCGCCGAGATGGGCAAGCCCCTTGCCGAGGCAAAGGGTGAGGTGGCTTACGGCGCCGATATGCTTCGCTGGTTCTCCGAAGAGGCCGTCCGAATTGGTGGAGACCACACCACCTCCGTGGACGGCAACACGCGGATCATGATCACCAAGGAACCGGTCGGCCCGTGCGTGCTGGTCACGCCGTGGAACTTCCCGCTGGCCATGGGCGCGCGCAAGATCGCCCCGGCCGTCGCGGCCGGCTGCACCATGGTCTTCAAGCCCGCCGAGCTGACACCGCTGACGTCCCTCGCCCTGGTGCAGCTCTTCAGGGAAGCAGGCCTTCCCGACGGCGTCCTGAACGTCGTCACCACCGCCAGCGCCGCTGGTGTGGTGGAGAACTGGACCAGCAGCGGCATTGCACGCAAGATCAGCTTTACCGGCTCCACCGGGGTGGGCAAGATCCTGCTGCGCCAGGCGGGCGGGAACGTGATGCGGCATCGAGGAATTCCTCGAGTACAAGTACACCGCAATACCAATCGGAGAACTCCGGTTCAGGTGAGGGAATTGATAACAGCCAAAGGCCTGTTCGCCTTGCAAGGAAGGCCCACCGCTGGACTGATAGCTGGTCAGTTGGGGGAACAAATTATCCAAGGCATCTTTCGTCCCGGAGTGCAGATCAAAGAATCCATCCTCGCCATCCAGCTGAACACGTCCAGGAGAGCCCTCTCCGGGAAGCCGTGCAGCGGTTATGCCAGGAAGGAATCTTCATCCTCCGCCGCAACCATGGCGTGTTTGCTCGAAATCTAAACCTAGGACAGCCGGAACCTGGATATGCGATCCCACGACAATCGTCGCAGCAGTGGGGAACAGCAGAATGACAAGAGGGAGGTACTTCAGAAAGCCCTGAAACACCACATGCGGAAGGCGTCCACGGCCGCAGAACAACGCCAGCCAGGAAGACCAGCCCGTAGCCAGCACGTCCTTGGCGAACTGAAAGCAACGCCAGGCCCAACAGGACCTGGCGTTCAGCCTTTACTCCGGTCGTGGAGACATCCAGCTTCCCGAAAAAAGACTCACAGAAAAACAACCCCGTATACGTTAGTCAATGATGTACTGCCCTACAGTTGATCATCCCTGTACTGTGTAGGTATGGTCGAGCAGATTAAGATAGTCCATTCATCTACGGTGCAACAGGTCGCGGATGGCCTCATAGCCATGATTCTGAGCGGCGGACTCAAGCCGGGTGAACGAGTCAGGGAGAGTGCACTCGCCGACGACCTGGGACTCTCCAGGAACACCATCCGCGAAGCCGTCCGCATTGTTCAAGCGGGCGGCCTCATTCGTCACCGCGCAAATCAGGGCGCTATCGTTTGGGATCCCACCGACGCCGAGATCATGGACGCTTACAATGCGCGTTACCACTTGGAGACTACAGCGGCACGGAGCATTTCTGAAAGCACCTCCATGGACGAAGTTCACACCGCCATGGAGGAGTTCCGGACAGCTTTGAAGAGTGCAGACCCATTCAAGATTGTCGAGAAGGACCTTGCGGTTCACAGCGCGATAGTCGGACTTCTAGGAAGCCAGAAGCTGAGGTCCTTCTATCAGCAATTGGTGACCGAACTGAGGTACTTCATGTTTGTGCTTTCCATCGAAAAACACGAGTACGAAGATCCAGACGCACTCGAAGCTGAGCACCAAAACATTGTTGATGCCCTTGACTCGCGTGACCCCGTCCTGGCGGAGAAGGTTATCTCAGATACGATCATCCAATATCGGGAATCGATCCGGGAGATTATTGCCCAGAGGCATCAAGCAAGCTAGGAGATCTTCAAGCCATCTTCCACGCTTGGCGGACACATTTTACTCAGGAAGTCGAGACGAATCCGAGGGACTTGTCCAGGATGTTTTCCAGTGGTTGGCCGTTGCAGCAGCGCTTCAGGTTTTCCACGAAGAGCTTGCCGAGGTCATCGAGGTAGTCCTCGGTGTCACTGCACGCGTGCGGGGTGATGATGATGTTAGTTAGCCTCGTCCTTACGTTGACAGCCGTGCGGCGGGCTTCATCGCGGCGAGGACTTCGGCGCCGACCAGTCCGGTGGTGTCGGCGGTCAGCGGCGCGGCGAGTACCACGTAGTCGTAGTCGTGAACCACGGAGGCGAGCCCGCGGGAGGAGTGGGTCCGGCCAAAGCCGGCATCCCCTCGCTGGCAACCAGCTCGTCAGACATCAGCTGGCTCACGCCTGCAGCCGTGACATGGATCCACTTCAAGGAGGAGGCGGCAGCGCGGTTCTCCTGCAGTGCCGGGGAGAAGGAATGCCACTGGTACAGGACATCCGCCCCGTTACTCGCCGCCGCCACGGCGAGGGCGTCGATGGCGGCCAGTACCGCGGCCGTGAATTCCGACGTCGAGGACGTGCCGCCAACATCGCGCGTGCCGTGACCGTCCCGCAGCGCAGCCTCAAAGGCGGCCTCAAGGTTGGCCGCTGCTTCCGGAGGGCCGAGGTGCTCCAGCATCATCGCACCGGACCAGATCTGGCCCACCGGGTTGGCCAGGCCCTTCCCGGCGATGTCCGGTGCCGGTCCGTGGAGCGGTTCGAACAGGGCCGGGAAGTCGTTTTAAGGGTTCAGGTTGGCGCTGGGGGCCAGGCCGATGGAGCCGGTCACGGAACTGCTCAGGTCCGAGAGGATGTCACCGAACAGGTTGGACGCGATGATGACATCAAACGTCCACGGCTTAAGGACCAGGTGCGCGGCGAGGGCATCCACTACTCGTGCGGGAGCCCGCGGTACATCCGGCCGCCGACTTCCGAGTACTCGCCTTCGTTGTTTCCCGGACGATGAGCAGATCGATCGGGTGCTTGGCCGCAAGAGGCGACGCGACGCCGTCGAGCGTTTTGACCGGACGCAGGTTGATGTACTGCTGGAACTCACGGCGGATGGGGATCAGCAACCCTCACAGCGATTCCGCGTCGGAGACAGCCGGTGAACCGACCGCGCCGAGGAAAATGGCATCGTGCCCGGCGAGCTGTTCCAGCCCGTCAACGGGCATCATCCGCCCGTGCCGGCCGTAGTAGTCCGATCCCCAATCGAAGTACCTGAACTCCGGCTCCAGGGAGTGGATGCCTGCGATCCGGTCGAGGCATTCGATGGCAGCAGGAACAACCTCATTCCCGATGCCATCCCCTGCAATCACCGCGATGCTGTGCCTGCTCATGGCATGACTGTTCATGCTGTCCGCTCCGTCCGACCGCCCAGCTGCTGCCAGCGTGTACCCGCCCCTGTGAGGTTGATGATGGTGTTCTTGGGTTCCTGGACCTCGATGAAAGGCGGGATGCTGACGACCGGGCCAAAGACTTCCTCCCGGATCACCCGGCAGTGCGAGGGCACATCGGCCAGGACCGTGGGATCGTAGTAGGCGTCCCTGCGCCTGCCTCCCGGTTCCCGCGGAAATGCACCACCGGGAGGATGGGCGATATCTGCCCGACCGTTCGTAGTATCGGCTATTCTCGGGCGCGTGTCAAAGAGCGTTGATGGATGGAAGCATAGGATTACTTTCGTGGGCTAGCTGAACCGGTCAATGATTCTTGCGGCCCCGCCGATGAAGGGCAGGAACCAGGGCGGGCCGAAGTGGCCCGGCACGGGCGGGTTCTTCAGGTCTTCCCAGACGTTGGCGCTCTTGTCGCCTGCCATGTAGTGGGCCATCCGCTTGCCCATGTGGGCCGCCATCTGGACCCCGTGGCCGCTGTAAGCCAAGGAGTAGAACAGTCCGTCGTGCTGGCCGGCGTGGACCATCTGGTCCATGGACAGGTCCACCAGGCCGCCCCAGATGTAGTCCACCTTGGCGTTGGAGAGGTACGGGAAGAGTTCGAGCATGGCCTTGCGCAGGATTTCGGCGCTCTTGACGTCCGAGTCCGGGCTCGACAGCGCGAAGCGGGCCCTTCCGCCGAAGAGGAGCCGGTTGTCCGGAGTGATCCGGAAGTAGTAACAGAGCATCTTGCTGTCCGAGGCCATGCGCCGGTTCGGCAGGATGCGGTTAATAACCTCTTCGGCCAACGGCTCGGTGCAGACGATGAAACTGCCCACGGGGATCACCCTGCGCTGCATCCATGGCGTGATGTTGCCGGTGTAGCCGCTGGTGGCCACCAGGACCTGCTTGGCCCGGGTGATGCCGCGGGTGGTGTGCACGTCGTGCACGGTGCCGGAGACCTTCTTCAGCTCGGTCACCGCGGCGTTCTCGCAAATATCAGCGCCGGCGGCACCGGCCGCCCCGGCCAGGCCGTGGACGAACTTCCCAACGTGCAGACCGGCCCCGAGCGGGTCAACCATGGCCCCCTGGTAGAAGTCCGTGCCGATTTCGCTGTGGATCTCGGACTTCGGGATCACGGTGACATGGTGGTCCGCCAGTTTGGCCAGCTTCTCCTGCGACTTCAGGAAGCCCTCATAGTGGGACTTGTGGAACGCCAGCGAGAGCTTCCCGCCCCGCCTGTAGTCACAGTCGATACCGTTGTCATGCACCAGCTTCTCGATGCTGTCGATGGCATCGTTGTATTCACGGAACATCTCCACGGCCCGGCTGGCGCCGTAGCGCTTTAGCGCGGTGCTGAAGCTGATGGCCAGCCCGGTCGTCGCCATTCCGCCGTTGCGGCCTGATGCGCCCCACCCCACGGTGTGGCGTTCGAAAACGGCTACGCTGGCGCCCTGCTTGGCAAACTCCAGGGCCGCGGACAGCCCGGTAAATCCGGCACCGATGATGGCCACATCGACATTTTCCGGTACCGGCGTCCGCCGGTAATCTCCGGATGCTTCGGCTGTGTCCAGCCAGTAAGGAACGAGTTTCACGGGTTGGCCTTTCGCCTCGACGTCGGTTTAGAGACCGAGGTGCTTGTTGATCTCGTCCAGGGACTTGACAACGTTGAGGTCGTAGCCCGGGCCAATGGGGTCATAGCCACGGTCCAGCTGCCAGAGGTTGCGGAAGCCCATGTCGTGCATCGGGTGCATGTCGTAGCGGGTGTGCGAGGAGATGTGCAGGAAGTCCTCCGGCTTGGCGTTCAGGGTATCGAGCATGTACTCGAAGGCCTGGTAGCGCGGCTTGTAGGCCTGGGCCTGCTCAGCGGTCAGCACGGCGTGGAAGTCAGCGCCGAGCTTGGGGATGCTGATCTCAAGGAAGCTGTCATCAGCGTTGGACAGAGCCACCAGCTTGTAGTTGTCGCCCATGAGCTTCAACGGAGCCGGCACGTCATCGTGGGCACCAAAGCCGCGTACAGCGTCGGCGAATTCTGCGCCCGCACCCGGGGTCGGCCCAATGCCAAAGTACTTGCACACGCGGTCAAACGAGTTCTGGAGGATTTCCTCGTACGGCTTGTAGACAAGGACCTCGTCGAACCGGAATCCGCGGAAAACCTTCTTAAACGTAGGCCACTGCTCTTCAGGCAGGCGGCCGTCCAGGAGCCGACGGGTGGTGGAATCAGTATCCCAGTTGATCAGGGTGCCGTAGATATCAAAGGAGATGTACTCCGGCCGGTTGGTCTCTGCCATGATTCGTCCGTTCATTGAAGTTTTTGAAAGGCCCTCAGGTGGCCTTCTGCTTTTGTAGTGTCTGAGCCCACAGGGCTTCATGGGGACTGAAGCCCCAGTAACCCATGACCTCGACTCTAGGGTCCCCTTTAGCAAACTGTCAACAGTTCAACAGTTGATCCATAAGCCATTGAATGAGCGGATGCTCGAACCCCTGCTCCCCACAGTTCCGCCTCATCCTTGCAGGATCCGGCAAGGTCATGTCATACTCCTTCGTAGAACTGTTGAACAGCTGAACAGGTGAACAGCTACTTCAGTAAGACAGGAGCATTTGCTCAACGAATCCCCACGTAGCGGCAGGAGCCTAAGCATGGATGTCAGTACCGACTCCAAATTTATCGATGCCGTGGCATCGGAAAGCGGACTGCTGTCGGGACAGTTCCACCTTGCCGACTTGGCTGTGTTGGATCTCCTTGAGGGGTCCTATGGCCTGAGGGGGACCCTTGTCCGGATTCCCACGGAAAAGGATGAGACTTTCCGGCTGCGGGACGGCGAGGAAACGTATCTGGTGAAGGTCTCACCGCCAGATGAGGACCCGACGATCGTGCACCTTCAGACGGCATGTATGGAGCATTTGGAGGCGGCTGCCCCTGAACTTCCCGTCCAACGACTTGTCAGGAGCCTGACCGGTCATCCGCAAGTCCTCCTTCCGTCCCCTGCCGGGCCGTTTGACCGGGTACTTCGGGTGATGCGTTTCATGCCCGGGGATCTACTAGCTAGCCAGGATGCCACAGCCGAACAGCTTCAGCTGGTTGGGTCAAGCCTTGCCCGTGTAGGCCTTGCCTTGCAGGACTTCGATCATCCACGTGCAGACCGGTTGCTTCTATGGGATTTGAAGCATTTTCACCGGATGCGGCCGCTGCTGGACTACGTCGATGAGCAGCACAAACGCTCCCTGGCCGAGAACATCTTCGATCAGTTCGATCAGAAGGTGGTTCCGCTGCTGGACACCCTGACGTCCCAGGTGGTGCACGGGGATTTCAGCCCGTTCAACGTCCTGATCGACCGGGACAGGCCGGAGTACGTGGCCGGGATCATCGACTTCGGCGACGTTGTGCGCACCCCGGTGATCTTTGACCTCAGCGTCACCATGGCCAACCTGCTCGGGACGGACCCGTCCAGCCCCTGGAAACCCGCGCTGCACGTCATGGACGGCTATCTGAACATCCGCCCCCTTCCCGTCCAGGAGCTGGAGGCTCTGATCATCTCAGCCCAGGCCCGCCTGCTCCTGCGCGCCCTGATCACGCAGTGGCGGGCAAGCCAATTGCCGGAAAGGCGCGATTACCTGCTTTCACACTCCAAGCCGGACTGGGACCGCCTCACCGCCACCGCAGCCGCCCCAGCACCAGAGCCTGCACACCCCACCCTGAACCAGACTCACTAGCCTTCAAGGAGAAACCATGGGCAACACTCCCCACACCATCCGCAAGCCCTCGAAGGCCATGGTCAACGGCTTTGATCCCAACCGCCTCGGTGAGCTCCCGGACCAGATGCAGAAGAATATCCGGCGCAGGGACCAGAGCCTCGGACCCGGCTACCGGCTCTTCTACGACACCCCGATCGAAGTCGTCCGCGGCAAAGGCGTGACACTGTTCGACCGGGACGGGAACGAATACCTCGACGTGTATAACAACGTCCCCTCTGTTGGCCACGCCCACCCAAAGGTCATCGCAGCTGTCCACGAGCAGATGCAGACGCTGAACACCAACACCCGTTACGTCCAGGAATCCATCCTTGATTACTCCGAGCAGCTCCTGTCCACGTTCCCGGCCGAGCTGGGCCATGTCATGTTCACCTGCACCGGCTCCGAAGCCAATGACCTCGCCATGCGCGTGGCCAAATACGCCACCGGAAACCAGGGCGTCATCGTCACCTCCGGCGCGTACCACGGACTTACCGCCGAAGTATCATCCTTCTCCCCGTCCCTGGGTATCGGCGTGCCGCTGGGCGCGAACGTAAGGGTCATCGACGCCCCCGACGCCCTGCGCTACTCCTCGGATCAAAGCTCCATGGAAGACCACCTGCGGAACCAGGTACGGGCAGCCATCGCCGACCTGCACCGCCACGGCATCGGACTGGCGGCGTTCATCGCCGACAGCATCTTCTCCTCCGACGGTATCTTCGCTGGCCCGGCAGGCTTCCTCCGCCCGATCATCGAAGAAGTACACGCCGCCGGCGGCCTGTACATCGCCGATGAAGTCCAGCCCGGCTTCGGCCGCACCGGTGCCGAATGGTGGGGCTTCCAACGCCACGGAATCGTCCCGGACATCGTGACTATGGGCAAGCCCATGGGTAACGGGATCCCCATCGCGGCAGCAGTCTTCAAGCCCGAACTGCTCGTGGAGTTCGGAAAGAACATCCGCTACTTCAACACCTTCGGCGGAAACTCCGTAGCCATCGCCGCCGCCCAGGCCGTCCTGGACGTGATCCGCGAGGAATCACTCATGGAAAATTCCCTTAAAGTTGGCGGAAAGATCCTCACCGAACTCAAAGACCTCACCCAGGGACTGGACCAGGTTGCCGAAGTCCGCGGTAGCGGCCTCTTCGTAGGAGTCGACATAGTGACTGATCGCTCCACGCTAACCCCGGATGGCGATACCGCGGCTGCCATCGTCAATAGGCTCCGGGAAGAACGGATCCTCATTTCCGCTTCCGGTGCGCAGGGCAACGTCCTGAAAGTCCGCCCCCCGCTGCCCTTCTCCAGCACCGATGCCGACCGACTGCTCGAGGGAATGAGCCGCGCCTTCATAGCACTCCGCTAAACCCAACCGGGCCTGCGGGATTGCCGGCAGCCTTTCCACGTGTGGACAGAAGTCCGTGCCTGCTCGGAAGGCACTGGACAGCTACGGAATAGGCCGTGGCTGTCTAGCGGCTGCCCCCATACTGTTGCTTAAGGCGGGTGTGGAAAGCGCCCGAAGTTTGAGGGAGGGCCTGACGGCATGGTGTCTCACATGAAAGTAGCAGTGATAGGCGTCGGGACCATGGGCGCACAGGTTCTTTGGCAGCTCAGCCGTCGAGGCGTGGATGTAACAGGGTTTGAGAGGTATGCCCCTGGCCATTCCCGTGGGGCGGCGGGTGGCGAGAACCGGCTCTTCCGGAACATCGAGCTTGAAGACACCCGGTACAGCCCGATCGTCTCTCGTGCAGACGGCCTCTGGGAAGAACTTCAGGAAGAGTCCGGCCGTGAACTCCGGACCTTGACCGGCTCCCTCGTGATGGGTTCGCAGGAGGATGCCTCGATGCGCACCGCGCTGCGCAGTGCCGAAGAAACAGGTATCGACCATGAGGTGTTTGACGCCGGGCAGCTTGCGGTCCGCTATCCGCAGTTCAGAATGTACGACGGCGACCTCGCCATCCTCGATGTCCGCGGCGGTTTCATCCGTCCAGAGTTAACCGTGGCGACTACTGCGCGCCTGGCCCAAAGACTCGGGGCGAAGCTAGTTACTGGCAGCGCCGTGCTCGATGTGCGGGGAACGCCCACAGGGGCAATCGTCAAGACTGACCGCGGGGAACGGCATTTCGACCGGGCAGTTGTTTGCGCCGGCGGATGGACGGCAAAGCTGTTACCCCGGTTTGCCCAAATCGTTGAAACGAGAAGGCCAATATCGACGTGGCATTTTGGGACAGATCCCGGATACTTGGCAGGGATTCTCCCTTTCCTCCGAACCGAACCCGCGTATTGCTATGGCATTCCCACCGCCGACTACACCGCGATGAAAATAGGTCTCGGATACTCGCAGCATCTTGAGGTTGATGACCCGGACAACGTGGAACGGATAGTGCGGCCCGAAGAGCTGGCCCCCTTCCAGGAGAAGATTTCCCGCTTCCTTCCGGGGCTTGACCTCAACCCGATGCGCACCGAAACATACCTGGAGACCTATACAGCAACACGTCGGGAATGGATCGGTCCCCATCCGGGCATGGACAACGTGGTTGTGCTGTCAGGATTCTCCGGACACGGATTCAAGATGTGCCCGGCCATCGGAGAAATCGGCGCCAATCTGGTTTTGAACGAACCTTCACCCATGGACATCAGTTTTCTAGGACACCCCGACTCACGTAACAGTGAATAGAAGGAGCCCTTGAGTCCCAGGGCAAAAGAACCGTTGACAATCAACTAAACGAACGGGTATCGTCGACAATCGACAGCGCGTACTGAAATCGACAGCACGCGCTGAATGCTCGTCGACAATCGACCAGCATCGAGCAACTGGAGGAATTGTGGTTTTCGAAAACAAGCCGAAATTCGTTACGTTCGACATGAACGGAACGCTCATCAAGTTCGCGATCAACGACACGATGCGTGACGTCCTGGGGGAGCGCCTGCCAGCCGAGATCGCCGACGAGTACCTGCGGATCTGCAAGGCGTACCGGATCGACGAGTGCATGGGTCCCTACAAGCCCTTCCACCAGATCGTCAACGACTCCATGGAGCGTGCCTCCCGCAAGGTCGGCATCGAGTTCCGCGCCGATGAGGCACGCGAGGTCTACGACCGGATCCCCTCGTTTGGCCCCTACCCCGGCGTCACCGCGGCGCTGAACCGCCTCGCGGAGGCCGCTCCGCTGGTCATCATCACCAACAGCGACACCGCGGTTGCCGAGCAACTTGCGGCGAACCTTAAGGCCCCGTTCGAGGTAATGATCACCGCCGAGCAGATGGGCTGCTACAAGCCGCGCCTCGCCGCGTTCGAGTACATGTTCGACAAGCTCGGGGTGACCCCGGACGAGATCGTGCACGTCTCCGCCAGCCCCATGTACGACCACCGGCCGGCAGCCATCATGGGCATCGAGAACAAGGTTTACGTCGACCGCGGCTTCGAGCACGACGAGCACTGGCTCGGCTACGAGCGGATCACCGACATCGCGGACCTTCCGGTCCTCTTCGGCCTGCCGCGTCCGGACGCTTCCTAAGCGGAGGACCGAGATGGTGATTCACGGCAAGGCGATTGCATCATGAGCCTTCCACTACCTCAGACGGTCAAGGGCGGCACTGCTTTAGAAAGGCTGGCAAACCTCGGGCTGGAGCTACCGGTCCTCGCTGCCAACGCCTACTATCTGGACCACAACAGAGTCGGCGACAGCATCCACATTGCGGGCCAGCTGCCCTTCAAGGATGGCGTCCTGCTGGGCCAGGGCATTGTCGGCCGGGACGTGGACCTGGAGACAGCAAAAGAGCTTGCCCGTCATGCCGCGCTGAACTGCCTTGCCGCCGCTGTCCAGGCCGTGGGCGACCTCGACCGGGTCCAGGTCGTGCAGATGTTGGTCTTCGTAGCCAGCCCCCCGGACTTCGGCCTGCAGTCAAAGGTCGCCGAGGGGGCCAGTGAATTGCTCATCGAGGTCCTGGGCGAGAACGGACGGCACTCCCGCACCGCTATAGGGGTCGCTGGGCTACCACTCAACACCCCAGTCGAGATCCAGATGGTCTGCACAACTGCTTCGTAGGGACCGCCAGGGTCGTTCGGGACCCGCTGATGTGGGTCCCGAACGGCATCACTTCGAGGACGTCAGCATCGCTACCCTCGATCATTCATACACAAAAATATGAGGAGTACAGCGTGAACCGGCTTCAACGGGCACTGGACGCTCTCGTCGCTCGGGTTGACACCCCCGCACCCATCGTGCTGGCCGACGTGATGCAGGACAACATCGACCGCATGCAGGCCTTCGCCGACCAGCGGGGCCTCCAGGTCCGGCCGCACGTCAAGACGCACAAGTGCGTCGAGATCGGCCGGCGCCAGGTCAAGGCAGGCGCCGTCGGAATCACCGCGGGCAATGTGGGTGAAGCAGAAGTCTTCGCTGCGGCCGGGTTCGATGACATCTTCATCGCCTACCCGATCTGGGCCGCAGGAACGAAGGGGCCGCGGATCCGCAAGCTGGCCGAGACCACCCGGCTGCGGGTCGGCGTGGACAACCTCGCGGCCATCGCCGCCCTCGCCGATGCCATGGGAGAGGACGCTGGACGGCTGGAGGTAGTGATCGAGGTCGACTGTGGAGCCCGCCGCTCGGGTGCGCCGGCGGAGGCAGCCGGCGAGCTGGCCGCCGCCGCCCGCAACCGTGGACTGGTTCCGGCAGGCGTCTTCACTTACCCCGGCCACGGCAGCGCCGGCCCGGACGCCCGCCAACGCGCCGCGCTGGACCAGGAAACAGCGCTCACCACCGCGGTGCGCAGTCTCGCCGCTGCAGGCATCACCCCGGACGTGGTCAGCGCCGGCTCCACGCCTACCGTGGAGTTCTCCACCAGCGGTGTGATCACGGAGATCCGGCCAGGCGAGTATGTGTTCAACGACCTGAACAACACCCGGCTCGGCGCCTGCACCGAAGACCAGATCGCCTTGTTCGTCGCCGGCACCGTAGTCAGCGACTGGGTTCCCGACCAGGTCATCCTCGATGTCGGCACGAAGGTCCTCGGCCGCGAGGGCAGCCCCGAGCGTGGCTTCGGCGGCGTCGCCGGCACCAATGCCACCCTCTCCAAACTCAACGAATACCACGGATTCCTGCCGCTGCCGGAGGGTTTCCAACCCAGCGTCGGTACCGTACTCCCGGTCGTGCCGAACCACGTCTGCCCGGTAGTGGTCAACTTCGAGGAATACATCGTCACCGACAGCACGGGCACCACCCTGGAACGCTGGCCCGTCGATGCCCGCGGCTTCCTCAACTAAACGGACCGGGGCGCGGATTTCCCCGGTCAACCGACTACTTAACCCCACCCAGGAGTGTCAGACATGAGACTTGATAAAGTAACGGCCCTGGTGACCGGCGCCAACAGCGGAATCGGGCAGGCAGTGTGCTCCCACTTCCGTCGCGAGGGGGCACGCCTGCTGCTGACCGGCCGCAAGGAGCAGCTCGACAGCGCCCAGCCCGAGGACCTGTATGTCCCGGGAGACCTCACCGACGAAGCTTTCGTTGAAAGGCTTGCGCAGCAGGCCGCCGAAGCCTACGGCACCGTTGACGTCGTCGTGCTGAACCACGGCCTGCAAGTCAGCGGCCCGCTCACCGAGATGGCTTACGAGGACGCGAAGAACGTGCTGCACAGCAACCTTCTCAGCTCATTCCTGGTGATGAAGCACTTCGCCCCGCTGATGCCCGCCACCGGCGGCTCGTTCGTCCTGGTCAGTTCACGGCTCGGCATGGTGGGCAAGCCTGATGAGGTCTTGTACTCCGCAGCCAAAGGTGGCCTGATCATGCTCGCGAAGGGCGCAGCCATCGAGTGGGCAGAGCGGAACATCCGCGTGAACGTCGTCGCCCCGGGCCTCACGGCCACCCCCATCATCGAAGCATCGTTCCAGCGCAGGGACGACCCCGAGGCCTACCGCCGCCAGCGTGAGGGACAGATCCCGCTCCAGCGTTTGGCCACCCCCGAAGAGGTCGCAGACGCCATTCTCTTCATGGCGTCGTCGGAATCCTCCTACATCACAGGAGCGGTCCTTCCCGTCGACGGCGGATACACCGCCGCCTGAACGCCACACCGGTTCCCATACACAACGAAGGACAAGTCATGACAGCCCTTGCGGCAACACCCCGAAACGGAGAGCTCGGCTTCTGGATGGCCGGACTCGCGGACAAGAGGCCCTCGTACCCCCGCTTCACCGGCGAAGGCTCAGTAGACCTGGCCATTATCGGTGGTGGCTACACAGGCCTGTGGGCAGCGTACTTCGCTAAGAAGCTCGAGCCCTCACTCTCGGTCGCGGTTTTGGAAGCAGAACAGATTGGCTACGGCGCATCCGGCCGGAACGGCGGTTGGCTTTCTGCGATGCCTGCCGGTAACCGTGCCAAGTTTGCCCGCGCGTCCGAAGGCGGCATTGAGGCAAGCCGTGCCTTGCAGCAGGAGTTTATCGCCGCCGTCGATGCTGTCATGGACATTCTTCAGGCCGAAGGCATCGATGCGGATCAGATTAAAAGCGGTGCGCTGATTGCTGCCCACACCAAGGCGGGGCTTGGCCGACTGGCTGCCAGGCGTAACGCCGAGCGGAAGTACGGATTGACCGAAGACGATGTCTACCTGCTCGACCGTGAAGAGTTCCAGAAGGAAATCAACATCTCCACTGTCCACGGCGGAATGTTCTACAAGCACTGCGCCCGGATTCATCCGGCGAAACTGGTCTACGGACTCGCTGACACCATTACTTCCATGGGAGTGAGCATCTACGAGGGCAGCCGGGTAGGCAGCATCGTCGGCAACACCCTCACTCTGGACGGCGGGCGGGTGACTGCGGCCAAGACGTTCGTTTGCACCGAGGGGTATTCCGGACAACTGCTTGGCAGCAGGACCCTGGTTCCGATCAATTCTTCGATGATCGTGACCAAGCCGTTGTCTGACGAGGCTTGGCAGCAGATTGGCTGGAACGGGCCGCAGAACCTCAACGATTCCGCGCACACCTTCATCTATTCGCAGCGAACGGCGGATGGCCGGATCGCCATCGGTGGCCGGGGCAGGCCGTACCGCTACGGCTCAGGGACGGGCGGCGCCGGTGCGACTGCCCAGTCCACGGTGGATCTGCTGTCCACCAAGCTTGGCGCTTTCTTCCCAGGCATCAACTTCGAAGTGGACCATGCTTGGTCCGGAGTCCTGGGCGTTACCCGCGACTGGAACGGGGGTGTGCAATGGGACCCAGCGTCCGGAATCGGGTCTTCGACCGGTTATGCAGGACACGGCGTGACCGCGGCCTACCTGGGCGCCAGGACCCTGGCGGAATTGGCCTTCGACCGGAAGACGGAACGAACGTCACTTCCCTGGGTGGGGTACCGCGCACGGAAGTGGGAGCCCGAACCCCTTCGCTGGCTGGGAGTTCACAGCATGTACAGCCTGTTCGGCATTGCTGACCAGTGGGAAGAGCGCAGGGATTCCACCGAGACCTCACTCCTGGCCAAATTCGGCAGCAGGCTCGCCGGCCTTCACGAATAGTGCAACCGACCAAAACTTTTCACCTTAACCCTTTGAAGGGAAGCATTATGAAGACGATCAAAAAAGTACAGACGGCGGCGGCCGGAATCGCCGTCCTGCTCGCCCTGAGTGCTTGTGGCGGCGCGGCCACCGGTACCGGGGCTTCCGCGGAAGCAACGTCGCTGACCAACAACACCAGGGATATCTCTGAGGGTGTCCAGCCGGACCCGGCCGCGGTGGCTCTGGTGCCGCAGTCGTTCAAGGACAAGGGTGAGCTGACGGTGGCGATGGATCTCCACTACCCGCCCACGACGTTTCTCGCGGAGGACAATCAGACGCCGATCGGCCTGAACCCGGACATCGCCCGGCTCATTGCAAAAAAGCTCGACCTGAAGCTGAAGTTCGTTGACACGAAGTTCGACACGATCGTCCCGGGCCTGGATGGCGGGCGTTATGACTTTACCGCTACCACGATGTCCAAGACCGAAGAGCGGCTCAAAGTCCTCGACATGATCGACTACTTCAAGGCTGGCAACTCGGTGGCCGTGGCTGCCGGAAACCCGCTAAACCTTACCGTCGAGACCCTGTGCGGGAAGAACATCGCCGTCACCCAGGGCTCCACCGGCCAGCTTAAGCGGCTTCCGGCACTCAACGAACAAACCTGCACCTCGAAAGGGCAGCCGGCGATCAACGCCGTGACGCTGCCCAACGTCCAGGAAGCCCTGACGCAACTGCATTCCAAGCGGATCGACGGCGTCCTTTATGACACGACCTCGCTGGGGTGGGCACAGAAGCAGCAGCCCGGCTCCTTTAACGTCCTGGGCCGGGTCAATGTGGGCTCGAGCGACCTGACCGCGATCGGCCTGAAGAAGGGCTCCGAGCTGACCCCGGCCATGCAGGCAGCGATCCAGTCGGTGCTGCAGACTCCGGAGTACAAGGAGTCCCTGGAGACCTGGGGCCTGGAGTCCGGGGCCATCACCGACGCCAAACTGAACTAGGGGCGCGCCATGGTTGCAGGTATTACTAACAAAGGAAGCACAGCAATGGGTAGCGTTGATGCGGCCTTGAAGCCGCGGTTGCGGCTTCGGACCCGCTCCGAGTACGCCGGCTGGATTTTCAGCATCCTCGTCGGGATCGGGATCCTTTCCTCGGTCCTGACCAACCCGAACTTCAAGTGGCATATCGTCGGGAAGTACTTCTTCGCCG
>NZ_JBNHFI010000021.1:0-4977 GCF_059090085.1 Arthrobacter sp. K4-10C
ACTACATCCACTGGTACAACACCAACAGAATCTCAACAAAACTCAAGGGCCTGAGCCCGGTGCAATACCGTACTCAGGCCCTTGCGGCTTAGGCTCTTATTTGGCCAGTCCAACTTTTGGGGACCAGTTCAATCCGGGGCGCCGCCTCCTTTTTGCCACTCCACCTGCTATGACCGAGCCGAGCCTGACGTTGCCGGCGCCCGCCCGACGTCGTCCTGTCCCGTGGTGCCCGCCTGCGGCGAGGCGGACGGCACAGTGCTCCGGCCGGCCTGGAGCGTGACCCCGATGCCCGCCGCCACAACCAGCGCGATGCCCACGATGGCGCTGACCCCATGGTCCTGTCCCAACACGGCAAAGCCAATGACGACGGCGATGGCTGGTTCCAGGCTCATAAGTGTCCCGAAGGCAGAGGCCTTCAGGCGGCGGAGGGCCATCAGCTCAAGGCTGAACGGGATGACCGGCATCAGGAGGGCGAGGCCTGCCCCGATGAGCAGCAGCTGCCAGTCGAAATGGGCGAACACGGCAGGTCCCACGATTACAGTGGTCGCGGCCGCTGCGACGGGCATGGATACCGCAAGCGCCTGGAGGCCAGCGACTTCGTCGCCGGCGCGCTGCGTCAACAGAATGTAGCCGGCCCAGCAGGCTGCCGCGCCGAGCGCCAACAGAATCCCGCCGAGATCGGCGCCGCCGTGCCAGGGTTCGGTCAGCGCCACCACCCCGGCAGCCGCAACCAGCGCCCACCATCGCCCTGCCCTGCGGCCCTGAATGACCGCGACCGACAGTGGGCCCAGGAACTCCAGGGCGCTGGCCATCCCCAGGGGTATGCGCACTGCCGCCGCCATGAACAGCACCGTCATGCCCGCAGTCACCAGTCCCAGGAGGATGCAGGTCAGCAGTCCCTTCCTGCTGAACCGCGAACGCCAGGGGCGGGTGAAAGCCACCAGGATTACCGCCGCCCAGGCCAGGCGCAACCAGGAAACGCCTTCCGGACCCAGCCGGTCCGCAAGCCCCACCGACGCTGCAAGCCCCAATTGGACGCAGCACATTGCTGCTCCGGCCATTGCCGTCCCGCTGCCTGCTCCGCTGCTTCGAATTCGAGAAAATGCCATGCGTTTCAGTAAAGCTGTCCACCACTGTCAACGTCCACGTGACCAATGCAGACACATTGTTCATGATTCATGGACAATTGGAACCATGGAAACGCGACGCCTCGAAGTGCTGCTGGAGTTGGCACGCCAGGGATCGATGAGGAACGTCGCCGACACTTTCGGCACCACCACGTCAACCGTTTCCCAGCAGATCGCCGCGCTTGCCCGTGAGACGGGCACTCGGCTCCTTGAGCCCGCTGGCCGCGGGGTCCGCCTGACTCCGGCGGGACGGCGCCTGGCCGACCACGCTGTCACCATCCTCGCCGCCGTCAACGCTGCCGCCGCGGAGCTGGACCCGGAAGCCGAGCCGGCCGGCACCGTCCGGGTAGCTGGGTTTGCCACCGCCGTACGTGCAGTCCTGATGCCCATCGTTGGAGAACTCGCCGGCATCCACCCCGACGTGAAGATCGAGGTCCGGGAGCACGAACCGGCCGAAGCGCTGGCTCTGCTGGCCGCCGACGCAGTGGACCTTGCCCTGACCTACGACTACAACCTGGCCCCAGACAAGGGAGGCGCCGCCTACGAGTCCGTCCATCTCTGGAGCACGCCCTGGAGCCTGGGTGTTCCCGATGCGATGGCTGCGGGCAACGAACCGGCGCCGGAGATCTTCCGGCGCTTCCACGGCTCCGACTGGATCGGAAACTCGCGTAACACCGCGGACGAGGAAGTCCTTCGGCTGATTGCCTCGATGGCCGGCTTCGAACCCCGGATACGGCACCAGGCGGACAGCCTGGACCTGGTGGAGGACCTGATCCTCGCGGGAATGGGCATCGGGCTCCTGCCGGCGGACCGGCCGGTGCAACGAGGTGTCAGCCTCATCCCGTTAAAGAACCCGGCGGTGACGGTCCGGGCGTACGCCCGCTGCCGGCGGGGCAACAGCAACTGGCCCGCCCTGGCCGTTGTCCTGGAGCTGGTCAGGGTACAGAGCCAGCGGTCTGCCTGACTGGAGCTGACCGGGCTGGTGCGTGCCGCCGTCGTACCCTGCCTCCCGTTCGAAGGGCTCAGTCGTTGCCCTTGCCTTTCCCGCCCTTTTTGTCATCATCCTTGTCGGGCTCAGGCTCAGGCTGGGGCTCCGGCGCCGGTGCCGGCTCCTGGACGGGCGGTGAAGTCTGGGCTGCTGCCTGTTCAGCTGCTGCTTTGTCCGCTGCGGCCTGGTCCGCTGCCGCCTTCTCCAGGGCCGCTGCCTCGGCCGCGGCGGCAGCAGCGTCCTCTAGGTCCGCCCGCACGGCGGTGGCGATCGTGGTGATGCTCCGCCGCCGCTCATCGGAAAGGTCGCCCTTGGCCTGGGCGGCTTCCAGCTCCGCCTCAAGTCCGTCAAGGGCCCTCAGGGCCGCGGCAGGATCACCCTGCGATGATGCCTGCGTGACCTCAAGCACCCTGGCCTGCAGTTGCCGGGCGGCATCGCGCTGCAAACCCGTCTCGGCCGTGCCACAGCCACTCAGCAGACCTGCTGCCAGCAGAATGGCCGGCCATGCCAATACCCGCGGGTTGTCCTGCCTCAGCCTCACGGTTCCACGCTTTTTTGGAGTTCCTCCAGGTGTTCGCCCAGTACGCCTGTCACTTCCGGGTAGGGCACGACGTCGGCGGGGGCCTGGGCGGACAGCGTCATCATCACCGCGGCAACGGCCGCGGCAACTACCACGAGGCTGAGGACCAAGACGAGCCAAAACCGCTTGGTCCGGGTTTGCGGGTGCAGGGATGGCACGGCCTCTCCGGCCTTGGTCGGCTGCGGCCCGCTGGGCAAAATGGACGGCTCACCTGATCCCACGGCAGCCTCACGAATCTCATCCACCGACTCTTCGGCTGTGATTGAAGGCGGATGGAACGGCATGGCCGGCAGTACCCGGGTTGTCTCCGGCGCCAGTTCGCCCGGGGTTGAGGCCGGTGATACCAAAGCCTGGCGCAGCGCAACCTCGATGTCCCCCGCAGCCGGCCGCTCCAAGGGCTCGATGGCAGTCATGGAGCGGATCAGGTTAGCCCACTCCGAAGGGACGTCGTCCGGGATTTCGGGTGCCCGGTGCAGCCGGGCAACGGCGGACTCAACCGCACCGCCCGGGTATTCCACGGTGCCTTTGATGCATTCCAACAGCACGAGGCCCAGTGAATAGATGTCCGTGGCGGGGGAGAGGGGCTGGCCCATGGCCTGCTCCGGGCTGAGGTACGCGGCGGTGCCCACCATGGTGCCAGTGGCCGTGAGCCTCGTCGAGTCGACGATCCTGGCGATGCCGAAATCGGTCAGCTTCGGGCGCAGCGGCTCGCCGGGCCGAATCTGGACCAGCAGGATGTTGGCTGGCTTGATGTCGCGATGGATGATGCCCAGTCCGTGGACGTAGGCCAGGGCATCGGCAATGCCGGCGCCAATGACGGCGAGTTCTTCCAGCGGCACGGTGCTGTGCCGGATCCGGGTGCGCAGGTCCTGGCCCTCCACCAGTTCCATGGTGAGGAACGGCCGGGGCTCGTCCGGTATGCGCGTATCGATGCCGGCATCAAAAAGGGTGACCAGGCCCGGGTGGTTCAGGGTGGCCAGAAGCTGGATCTCTGCTTCCTGGCGCTTCAGTTCCTCTGCATCAGGAGCCTGCGGCGCGAAGAGTTTGAGTGCCACGTCGCGGCCCAGGTTCTCGTCCCTGGCACAATAAACAGACGACATTCCGCCACGGCCAATAACCTCGCCCAACCGATAACGTCCGCCAACCACTTCATTCGTAATGGAGCTAGGCGATTCCGCCACCATGACCGTTCCTCCCGGTGCGCTGCCGCACTGTCGTACTCAAAATTATACGGGCGGTGCGGCACAACTAGCGATTGGCCTGGCTTTCCCACGGCGGCACACCGACGGTCCGGCGGCGAGTCGAGAATTTTCGCCACCGGACCACCGGCCACAAGGACATATGTGCTGAAGACATGTTTGCGGCAGTTTCGTGTGTTCCTGGGGGTTGGCCTCCTTTCCTTCAGCCTGCTGGCTGCAGCCGCTTCAGGCGCATAATGCAGGCGCTGTCAGATGCCTTTCGAACCGGCTAGGACACCTTGCGCTTACGGAGCACCAGGAGTCCTGCCACCAGAAGCAGCAGGGCCAGCGGGACCAAGGAAGCGTCCGTGCCCGTGTTCGCCAGGGCACTGGTGCCCCGGGCCTGGCTGCTGCGGGGAGTGGTGTCCGCCGCGATAGCGCCGCCCACTGCGGTGGATCCGGCGGAGGCTACGGAGATGCCGCCGGTGCCGGTGGTGCCAGCGTCCGTGCCGTTGCCGTTGTTGGTGCCCGAGGTACCGTTGTTGGAACCGTCTCCATTGCCGGCGCCGCTATCGGTGCCAGGGTTGTCCGTTCCCGGATCAACAGTGCCAACACCGCCGGTGTTGCCGTCACCCGGAGTGCCGGTGCCCGGTGTTTCGGTTCCCGGGGTTTCGGTGCCGGGCGTTTCGGTGCCGTTGCCACCGATCAGACCGATGCCGAGATCCAGCCCTACATCCACAACGGCGTCCACGCCGCCGCTGCCGCCGGTGATACCGTCGGTGCCGCCGGTTCCAATGCCGATGTCGAGGACAGCGTCTACGACGGTGTCGAGTCCGCCGGTGGTGCCGTCGGTGCCGGTGATGTTTCCAAGGCCCAGGTCGAGGCCGAGGGCTGCGTCAACTGCGGCGTCCAGTCCGTTGGTGGTGCCGTCGGTGCCCACGACATCTCCCAGGCCGAGTGCTGCATCGGCGGCTACGGCTGCATCGGCCGCAACACTGTCTCCGGCTCCAAGGCCGAGGGTTACATCAGCGGCTGCGGCCACGTCGGCGGTGGTGCCGCTGTCGGTGCCGGTGACGTTTCCGAGGGCCAGGGCTGCGTCGGCGG
>NZ_JBNHFI010000022.1:0-4731 GCF_059090085.1 Arthrobacter sp. K4-10C
TGGCACACTATTGAGTTCTCAAACAACAGACACACCCGGCACCACCCAAACCACACGGTCCAAGATCGCTCCGGAGCAACTTTTCAAACTTACCCGATCACCGGATACCTTGCAAATCTGCCCTTCAGCAAACCTGCAGCATCCGTCACCGGCCCCGCCCGAACCAGGCACACCAACAGGTGAACCGTTTTTCAGGCTGTTATCAAGGGGGTTTGGCCGCTATCTTTCCGCTTCAGCGGCGGCGACTCAGAAAACAATACACGCCCACTACCCCCACCGCAAATCCTCGCCGACACATCGGAAAGCCCCCCGGAAACCCCGGAATTACAGGGCTTTCCGGGACTCAATCAGAGCCTGCCGCACCGAACCGCCGGCAGTGGACAACTATGGAGTGGGTCACAGGGCGAGTCGTCAGCCCGCCACCCGGAAAACGAAAGTGAAGCCGGCCTCCCGGGGCTTAAGCCGGTACGGCTCTAGTACCCCTGGTCCGCACGCCGCAGTCCCCACCCCCCGCTGTACATGGTCCAGGTACACATAGGACTTTCCATCCGGCACAAGCTCCGGCCGGTGGGCAGCAGCATCAAGGACTGCCATGCTGTACGGCCGGACCGTGAGGGAGAACGGCTCACCCGAAACCTCCAGCGGGCTTCCGTCAACCCTGAGAACTGCAGACCGGAGGCCGGAGCGCGCTCCAGCCTCCTGCGGGCGGACGTAGTCGACGTCAAGGTCCGCGAGCGGAAGGGAGAACCACCCTGTGCGGGTACCCTGGCCGGTGTCGGGATAGCTCTGGTGCGGACCGTTCCCGAACCAGCTCACCGTTGAGGTCTCGGCACCGAGGACAAGTTCCAGGCCGATCCGCGCCCATTCCACCTCGAAGCCGGCATTTATCCACGTCCCCTCAGGCCGGACGTGTGTCCGGAGAGCCAGGGATTCGCCGTCGGCGGTCCAGCAGTAATCCACCAAGACGCCGAACTGCTTGTCCGCTGCACCCGCCCGCGTGCGGATCGTGAGCCGATCGCCGCCGTCGGCCGCAACCTCCGCGCTGATGCCGAGGAGCCTGGTGTGCAGCCGGTTCAGCCCCGCGTCCTTCCATTGCGTGGCGAGCGGACGGGGATCGTCGCCCGCCCATTCCCTCCCGAGGTCGTTGTCCGTCGGCGCCCACCACAACACCAGTCCCAGCTTCTCCACAGGTATGTCCCCCAAGCGGACGGGCATGCCGGTGATACGGCTGAACACTGCAGGACCAAGCCGGAGTTCACCTTCCAGGACGTCAACGGCCTCGTTCTCCAGAGGCCGGATGCAGTTGGCAGGCTCCATAACGGACTGGCCCCAGGCAATCTCGTGGCCGGCAGCCGCCCAGGAACAATCGGCGGCAAGGACAGCGCTGACGGTCAGCACTGCTGCGCTGCCCACCCGCGCAAGGGCGGCATAGCCTGCAACAGAGGCGGGCAATGGCACTCCTGTTTGCGACTGCGGTGCCAGCGGTCCAAGGTCCACCGACCCTGCATCCAGCGTGCCGCCGTCGGACTCCACGACGTAGCGGAACTCATACGCAGAGGTGTCCGCAAAGTCCTGCAGGTTGCGGACCTGGAAGCCAGACCAGTCCCCGGCCACTTCAATCCTGAGCGGCTCGATGACCTTCTTGAAATCCAGCAGTCCCGGCCGCGGTTTTCGGTCCGCGTCCACCAGTCCGTCCGTGACGAAGTTGCCGTCGTGAATTTCCTCACCAAAATCCCCGCCGTAGCCGAAATGTTCGCCGCCGTCAGCGGCTGGCACAGTGATGCCGTGTTCCAGCCACTCCCAGACGAACCCGCCCATGAGGCGCGGATACCTTTCAAAAAGTTCCTGGTATTCGCTCATGCCGCCGGGGCCGTTACCCATCGCGTGTACGTATTCGCAAAGCACAAACGGCATGGCCCGGCGCCGGGCGTCCAGGACGGCATCCTCGAGGGGCGGCTCGTTCCCCTGGCCGATCAGCGCGGTTTCGGCCTGGCTTGCGTACATGCGCGAGTAGACGTCCACGTAGGGCGAGGACCAGTCGCCCTCGTAATGGATGGGGCGGGAGGGGTCGCGGTCCTTGGTCCAGCGGGACATGGCGGCAAGGTTCCTGCCGGTGCCGGCCTCGTTGCCGAGCGACCACATGATCACGGACGGGTGGTTCTTATCACGTTCAACCGTACGCTGCATCCGGTCCAGCAGGGCGGCCTCCCACTGCGGATCATCGCTGGGGTTCTGCGCCCAGCCGGCGCTCTCGAACCCGTGCGTTTCCAGGTCGCACTCCAGGACCACGTAGAAGCCAAGCCGGTCCGCCAGTGCCAGAAATTCTGGATGCGGCGGGTAGTGCGAGGTGCGGATGGCGTTGATGTTGTGCTGCTTCATGAGCCGCAGCTCCCCTTCCACGACCTCCCGTGGCACAACCCGTCCCAGGCGCGGATGATGCTCGTGGCGGTTGACACCCCGCAGCAGGATCCGGCGTCCGTTCACCTTGAACTGCGCGTCCTCGATGGTGATGCTGCGGAAGCCCAGCTGCAGGTTGACCGTCTCACCCGGAGTGCTGACGGACGCTCCGTAGAGTTTCGGGAGCTCGGCGGACCACAGCTCGACGGCGGGGACGCGCACCTCGGTGCCGGCGGGGAGTACCAGGTTCAGTTCAGGAACGCGTACGACGGCGTCAATCGCCTCGCCGCCCCGGCTCGCCTCAACCTTGAGGACGCCTTCGCCACTGACGTGGTCGAAGGCTGCGTGGACAAAGACGTCATCGATGCCGCCGACGGGCCTGGCCTGCAGCGTGACATCACGGAAAATCCCCGGGAGCCACCACATGTCCTGGTCTTCGACGTAGCTCGCGGCCGAAAACTGGGCCACCCTGACGGCCAGTGTGTTGGTCCCCTCCACCAGGATGCCCGAAACGTCGAATTCGTGGGCAAGCCTGCTGCCGCGCGTGGTTCCCAGTTCCACCCCGTTCAGCCACACGGTTCCGGCCGACTCTATGCCATCGAACCGCAGCAGTGCATGTGGCTGGAACTCGGGTCCGGCCTCGAATGTGCGCAGGTGGTCTCCGATGGGGTTCGATTCGGGCACGTGCGGCGGCTCAACGGCGAATGGGAGCTGGATGTTGGTGTAGGTGGGGGTCCCGTGACCGTGCATTGGCCAGCTGGACGGGACGGCCAGGGTAGTAAAGCCCGCCAGGTCATCGCCGAGCTGCCAGCCGGCCGCAGGAGCTGAACGGATTCCCGGACTCAACCGGAAGTGCCATTCGCCGTTCAGGGAGAGCTTGGGGGCGTCACTGTCGAAATAGGCACGGGCCGGGAGGGTACCGCGTCCCGGTTCCAGCGACGAAAGTTCAAGGACACCTTCTGCCCCGATTTCGAGTGCTTCCGGCGCGGGTGCGGAGGCCTGAGTCATGGGAGTTCCGGCTGTTCCGGAGGGTGACTGGACTGTCATGGCATTCCTTGCTGGAGAGAAGGGGCGAGGGTACGTGAACGTTCACGAGACGACACAAGCCTAACTGCTGCCGCACCTTTTGAGTAGGCTTCAGGCGGATTCGCGGACGATGAGCTCGTGCCGGAGGGTCAGGAAGGCGGCCGGGCTTCCCGCTCCGATTGCACCCGAAAGCAGGCCTTCCACGAGATCAACGGCGGCACGGCCCACGGTGCGCAGGTCCAGTCCGAGAGTGGTCAGCTCGGGAGTGACGAGCTCGCCCAGCGGGATCCCATCCATTCCGATGACGGCGCAGTCACCGGGGACTGACCTTCCTGCATTGTGAAGGGCTTTCAGTGCCCCTGCCGCCATTACGTCGTTGAACGCCAGGAGCCCCTCGACCTGAAGACCGGTGCCCAGCAGTTCCTCCACAGCAACCCTGGCAGCTTGCCCGGACGGAAAAGCGGCCGCACGGGTCAGCTCGATGCCGGCTGCTGCAGCGGCCGCGGCTACTGCTGCCCCACGGCTGGCAGCGGGGCCGCCCTGGTCCGAGTCCAGGAAGGCTATCTTGCTTCGTCCCGCCGAGGCCAGATGATCCAGGGCAAGTCGGGCTGCATGGGGATAGTCGAACCCAATGCTGCCAGAGGCCGGGCTGTCCGGGTAATCCAGGCCAACCACCGGCCGGGTGCCCATAAGGGCCTGCGCCTCATGCGCCTGCTGCCCCAGATATCCGATCAAGGCGTCGACTTGCGGGGCCAGCCGGGCAACGGCGTCGATGCCACTTCCTGTCCCGTGCCCGTAGTCGTCCACCACCACGTTCCAGCCGCGCTGGGTGGCGGCCTCCACGACGCTCGAGGCGAAGGCGGGAAAGTAGGGGTTCGTTAAGTCCGGGATGGCCAGGCCGACCGAGGTGCGCGCGCCCTGGACCAGACCTTTCGCAAACCGGCTGGGGGAATATCCCAGTTCCGCTGCACACCTCTGTACCCGCTCACGGGTTTCCGGGCTGATACCGGGCATTTCATTCATGGCCCGGGTGACAGTCTGGCGGGAGACACCAGCAGCGGCAGCAACGTCCAGGATAGTGGCGCGCCGGCCAAGGGGATCTGCCGAACGGGAACTCATAAACCGAGTCTATGTGCCCGGAAGGCCAGTCCAGGTGGCAGCCCTGGCTGCTCTGTCGGCTGCTTCCCTACCCCTCGTGGTGTTGGGGGTTTGTTTTTAAATGTGGGAGGCCCCAACCGTGTGGTTGGGGCCTCGACCGTGATGTGTTGTCCGGCGGTGTCCTACTCTCCCACACCCTCCCGGGTGCAG
>NZ_JBNHFI010000023.1:0-4222 GCF_059090085.1 Arthrobacter sp. K4-10C
TCATCCCGTTCGTGTGCCGGGGCAGCACCGTCAACGGCCGCAGGACCATGTCCTTCACCCCATACGGCAACCGCACACCCCCGCCACCGGCGCCTGCCAGGTTCAGGATCCCGGTCTCAGCGATCGAAGCGAGCCGTTCCTCCACCTCCCCGGGCAGGATCAGTTCCGGATGGAACCCCTCCAACCCCAGCAGCACCGCGGTCATCGTCCCGTGCCCGTGCCCGGTCGCCGCCAACGACCCGTACAGATCCACCCGCAACCCCGCCACCGACCCAAGCACGCCCGAAGCCTTCAGCTCCTCCGCGAACACAGCAGCAGCCCGCATCGGCCCCACAGTATGAGACGACGAAGGACCGATCCCAATCGAGAAGAGATCAAAAACGCCAACAACCATGACGGGTTTTCCTAACTACAAAAGAAAATGCTCGGGTCAGGAATTTTGTCCAGATATGGAGACATAACGGGCCGGAAAGCCGCCATATCTGGACAAAAACTCCAAGGAGGTGGCCAGGGTTTTAGGACAAGGCCGCGATACCGGGGTACAGCGGGTGGGCGGCCGCGAGGGCCACAACGCGGTGACGCAGCTCGGAAAGGTCCGCGTCGGCGTCGGCCGTTAGAGCCTCGGCGATGATGTCCGCCACCTCGCGGAAGGCTGCTTCGCCGAAGCCCCGCGTGGCCAGGGCGGGGGTACCGATGCGCAGGCCGGAGGTGACCATGGGCGGGCGCGGGTCGAAGGGGACGGCGTTGCGGTTGACGGTGATGTCGATCGCGGCGAGCCGGTCTTCGGCCTGCTGTCCGTCGAGTTCGCAGTTGCGCAGGTCCACGAGGACCAGGTGCACGTCCGTACCGCCGGAGATGACGCTGATGCCCTTGGCAGTGATGTCGGGCTGGACCAGGCGCTCGGCCAGGATCCGGGCACCGGCCAGGACGCGCTGCTGGCGCTCCTTGAATTCGGGTGACGCGGCGATCTTGAACGCCACGGCCTTGCCGGCGATGACATGCTCCAGCGGTCCGCCCTGCTGGCCCGGGAACACGGCCGAGTTGATCTTCTTGGCAACGCCGGCGTCGTTGGTCAGGATGATGCCGCCGCGCGGACCGGCGAGTGTCTTGTGCGTGGTGGAGGTGGTGACGTGCGCATGCGGCACCGGGGAGGGGTGCAGCCCGGCTGCCACCAGCCCGGCGAAATGGGCCATGTCCACCATCAGGTAGGCCCCCACCGAGTCGGCGATCCGGCGGAATTCTGCGAAGTCCAGCTGGCGGGCGTACGCGGACCAGCCGGCCACGATGAGTTGCGGTTTGTGCTCCTGCGCCAGCCGCTCCACCTCGGCCATGTCGATGGTGTGGGTGTCTTCGCGGACCTGGTACGGGACCACGTTGTAGAGCTTGCCGGAAAAGTTGATCTTCATGCCGTGTGTCAGGTGCCCGCCGTGGGCGAGGTTCAGGCCCATGATGGTGTCGCCCGGCTTGATCAGCGCGTGCATCACAGAGGCGTTCGCCTGGGCGCCGGAATGCGGCTGGACGTTGGCATACTCGGCATCGAAGAGGGCTTTCACACGGTCGATGGCCAGCTGCTCGATGACGTCCACGTGCTCGCAGCCGCCGTAGTAGCGCTTGCCCGGGTACCCTTCGGCGTACTTGTTGGTCAGCACCGATCCCTGCGCCTGCATCACTGCCACGGCGGTATGGTTCTCGGAGGCGATCATTTCCAGGCCGTCGCGCTGGCGGCCCAGTTCGTCGTCGATCTTCGCCGCGACCTCAGGGTCAAGGGCGGCAAGATCCGCGTTCAGGCTGAGCGACCCCACCGGCTGGAAGGCCACCGTCCCGGTTGCGGTCCCGGCGCTCACAGCTCGCCGCCGTTCGCTGCCGCGTACTCTTCCGCCGACATGAGCGGGCCTTCCTCGCTGACGGCCACCTTGAAGAGCCAGCCCGCACCGTAGGGATCGGTGTTGATCAGGGCGGGGTCGGACACTACGCCGTCGTTGATCTCCACAACCTCGCCAGTGACCGGAGCATAGAGATCGGAGACGGACTTGGTGGACTCCACCTCACCGCAGGTTTCGCCGGCCGTCACCGTGGAACCAACCTCCGGCAGGTCGACGTACACAATGTCACCCAGCGCATCGGCTGCAACGGCGGAAATCCCGATTCCCACCGGCCCGGACCCGTCAACAGCAACCCATTCGTGCTCGGCGGAGTACTTCAGTTCAGCAACAACTTTTGCCATGTGTGTTTCCTTCAATCTGGTGTGTGAAATGCGAGAGGGCGTTCGCCCAAACACTGCAACAAGTGAGAGAGCGTTGGGGGTGGCGGCCCAACGGGCCTAACGCGACCGCTTGTAGAACGGCAGCTCGACAACCTCGAAGCGTTCGGGCTTGCCGCGCAGGTCCACGTCCAGCAACGTGCCCGGAGCGGCGAATTCGACGTCGACATAGGCCATCGCCACCGGATAGCCGAGGGTGGGGCTGGGCTGGCCGGAGGTAATCTCCCCGACCAGGGTGCCGTCCTTGAGGACCGGGTAGTGGGAGCGGGCGGCGCGTCGGCCGGTGCCCTTGAGCCCCACGAGCTTTTGGCCCATGGTGGATCCGACACCGGCGGCCTTGATGGCCGCCAGGGCCTCCCGGCCCACGAAGTCGCTTTCCTTGCCCAGCGAAACCACCGGACCAAGTCCCGCCGCGTACGCGTTCACATGCCGGGACAGTTCGTTGCCGTACAGCGGCATGCCTGCTTCCAGGCGGAGCGAATCCCGGGCGGCGAGGCCGGCGGGGATCAGACCGTGGCCTTCACCGGCAGCCAGCAGTGCCTCCCACAGAGCGGGCGCATCCATGCTCGGGACGTAGATCTCAAAGCCGTCCTCGCCGGTGTAGCCGGTGCGGGCGAGCAGCAGTTCCCGAACAGAGCCGTTGACGGTGATGCCTGCCTCCACCGCGGCGTAGTACTTCAGTTCCGTCACCAGCGAGTGCTGTTCGGCCGGGACGAGCTTCAGCAGGATGGCCTCGGCCGCCGGCCCCTGGACGGCGATCAGAGAGGTTTCGGCCGATGCGTCCTCGACGGCGACGTCGAAGTTTGCGGCCCGTTCTGCTAAAGCTGCGGCCACTACCTTGGCGTTACCGGCATTCGGCACCACAAGGAAGACATCCGTTCCGTCCTGGGCAACAGGCCGCCGGTAGGTGATGAGGTCGTCGATGATGCCACCGTCGGCGTCGCAGATCAGCGAATACTTGGCTTTGCCAACGGCCACCGCCGACAGCTTGCCCACCAGGGCGTAGTCCAGGAAGGCGGCTGCGTCCGGGCCGGTCACCCAAACTTCGCCCATGTGGGACAGGTCGAACAGGCCGGCGGCGTTGCGCACGGCGTGGTGTTCGGCCAGCTCGGAGTTGTATTTGAGGGGCATCTGCCAGCCGCCGAAGTCCGTGAAGGACGCGCCGGCCTTCTTGTGCTGCTCGAACAGGGCAGTGTAATTCTCGGTCATGGGATCAGCCTTCCAATCCGGTGATTGAGCTTGTCGACGTCTCGAAGTCTTCGAGGGGCGGGCAGGAGCAGATGAGGTTGCGGTCACCGGCTGCGCCGTCGATCCGGCCTACGGGCGGGAAGTACTTGTCCTGTCGAAGGTGGTGGGCCGGGAAGGCGGCCTGTTCCCGCGGGTAGGCGCGGTCCCAGTCGGAGGACACGACGGCGGCTGCAGTGTGGGGTGCCCGGCGCAGCGGGGAGCCGGCAACGGGGAAGTCCCCGGCGGCCACCTGGTCGATTTCGGCGCGGATGGTGATCATGGCCTCGATGAAACGGTCGATCTCGACGAGGTCTTCGGATTCGGTGGGTTCCACCATCAGCGTCCCCGCGACCGGGAACGCGAGGGTGGGGGCGTGGAAGCCGAAGTCGATCAGCCGCTTGGCCACGTCCTCGGCGGTCACCCCGGTCCTGGCGGTGAGTTCACGCAGATCCAGGATGCACTCGTGAGCCACGAGTCCGCCTTCACCGGTGTACAGCACCGGGAAGTACTCGTTCAGGCGGGACGCGACGTAGTTGGCCGCCAGCAGCGCCGACCTGGTCGCTTCGGTCAGGCCCTGGCCGCCCATCAGCTTCACGTACGCCCAGGAAATCGGCAGCACACCGGCAGAACCGTACCGTGAGGCACTGATGGCAACGCCGTGGCCCTCCTGGCGGGCGGCGTTGTTCGCGTCGCCGGGCATGAACGGGGCCAGGTGCGCCTTGGCCGCGACCGGGC
>NZ_JBNHFI010000024.1:0-3743 GCF_059090085.1 Arthrobacter sp. K4-10C
TCCATCGACTACGCCTGTCGGCCTCGCCTTAGGTCCCGACTTACCCAGGGCAGATTAGCTTGACCCTGGAACCCTTGATCATCCGGCGGACGGGTTTCTCACCCGTCTTTCGCTACTCATGCCTGCATTCTCACTCGTGTAGGCTCCACCGCTGGTTTCCACCGCGACTTCACTGCCCACACGACGCTCCCCTACCCATCCACACTCCTGAACCACAAAGGCTAAGAACATGTGTGAATGCCACAACTTCGGCGGTGTACTTGAGCCCCGCTACATTGTCGGCGCGGAATCACTTGACCAGTGAGCTATTACGCACTCTTTTAAGGATGGCTGCTTCTAAGCCAACCTCCTGGTTGTCTGAGCAACTCCACATCCTTTCCCACTTAGCACACGCTTAGGGGCCTTAGTTGGTGGTCTGGGCTGTTTCCCTCTCGACTATGAAGCTTATCCCCCACAGTCTCACTGCTGCGCTCTCACTTACCGGCATTCGGAGTTTGGCTGACGTCAGTAACCTTGTAGGGCCCATTAGCCATCCAGTAGCTCTACCTCCAGCAAGAAACACGCAACGCTGCACCTAAATGCATTTCGGGGAGAACCAGCTATCACGAAGTTTGATTGGCCTTTCACCCCTACCCACAGCTCATCCCCTCCATTTTCAACTGAAGTGGGTTCGGTCCTCCACGACGTCTTACCGTCGCTTCAACCTGGCCATGGGTAGATCACTTCGCTTCGGGTCTAGATCACGCCACTGCAACGCCCTATTCAGACTCGCTTTCGCTACGGCTGCCCCACACGGGTTAACCTCGCGACGTAACACTAACTCGCAGGCTCATTCTTCAAAAGGCACGCCGTCACAACTACAAGGCTGCTCCGACGGATTGTAAGCACACGGTTTCAGGTACTGTTTCACTCCCCTCCCGGGGTACTTTTCACCTTTCCCTCACGGTACTGGTCCGCTATCGGTCATTAGGGAGTATTTAGGCTTATCAGGTGGTCCTGACAGATTCGCACGGGATTTCTCGGGCCCCGTACTACTTGGGATACTCTCACAGGCGGCACAAACGCATTACGGTTACGGGACTAACACCCTCTCTGGCCGGCCTTTCAAAACCGTTCACCTATGCGCGCACATCACACCCCACCAGCCCGGCAGAACTGGTATGGAAAGTCCCACAACCCCGACCATGCAACGCCCGCCGGCTATCACACATGGAACGGTTTAGCCTGATCCGCGTTCGCTCGCCACTACTAACGGAATCACTATTGTTTTCTCTTCCTGCGGGTACTGAGATGTTTCACTTCCCCGCGTTCCCTCCACGCACCCTATGTGTTCAGGTACGGGTCACCAAGTCACTCGCGCGCTTGGCGGGGTTTCCCCATTCGGACACCCTGGGATCACAGTCCGGTTATCGACTCCCCCAGGCTTATCGCAGATTCCTACGTCCTTCTTCGGCTCCTAATGCCAAGGCATCCACCGTGTGCTCTTAAAAACTTGACCACAAAAGATCAACAACAAAAACACTCGAGAGAACCACAGAAACCAACCACACCAAACAGTGCAGCCAGATCCAGGTTCCAATTCTTGGAAATTGCTTTCTCCACAAAAAACCCAAAGGCTCTTCATGGAAGATGCTCGCGTCCACTATGTAGTTCTCAAACAACAACCCCACACCACACACCCCACACACCCGGCCCCCGAAGGAACCACCAGCGCA
This sequence comes from Arthrobacter sp. K4-10C, assembly GCF_059090085.1. NCBI lineage: Bacteria > Bacillati > Actinomycetota > Actinomycetes > Micrococcales > Micrococcaceae > Arthrobacter > Arthrobacter sp. K4-10C. The sequence continues at coordinate 1,716 of NZ_JBNHFI010000024.1, forward strand.
TGAAACGTCATGGCAGGGAAACCAGAAACAAACAAACCCAAAGAACAAGGTCACCCCCGCCCCCCGGCCCTGTTGCCTCAGGACCCAACAGTGTGCCAAACACCACCCGGCAGACCAGACCACACAACGTTCCTGAACACACCCCCAAGGGAGTAGCGTCCGTACTAGCAAAAATGATCCGTGCCACCAGGCACCTATTCGTTGATATTCCACCCATGAGCACCCGCCACGAAACATACGTCCGTGCTACGGGCCTACTCCTGACAAACCCCCACCAACGCATACACGCGGCCAGGATCCGTAGGCGCTCCTTAGAAAGGAGGTGATCCAGCCGCACCTTCCGGTACGGCTACCTTGTTACGACTTAGTCCCAATCGCCAGTCCCACCTTCGACGGCTCCCTCCCACAAAGGGGTTAGGCCACCGGCTTCGGGTGTTACCAACTTTCGTGACTTGACGGGCGGTGTGTACAAGGCCCGGGAACGTATTCACCGCAGCGTTGCTGATCTGCGATTACTAGCGACTCCGACTTCATGGGGTCGAGTTGCAGACCCCAATCCGAACTGAGACCGGCTTTTTGGGATTAGCTCCACCTCACAGTATCGCAACCCTTTGTACCGGCCATTGTAGCATGCGTGAAGCCCAAGACATAAGGGGCATGATGATTTGACGTCGTCCCCACCTTCCTCCGAGTTGACCCCGGCAGTCTCCTATGAGTCCCCACCATCACGTGCTGGCAACATAGAACGAGGGTTGCGCTCGTTGCGGGACTTAACCCAACATCTCACGACACGAGCTGACGACAACCATGCACCACCTGTAAACCAGCCCCAAAGGGGAAACCACATTTCTGCGGCGGTCCGGTCCATGTCAAGCCTTGGTAAGGTTCTTCGCGTTGCATCGAATTAATCCGCATGCTCCGCCGCTTGTGCGGGCCCCCGTCAATTCCTTTGAGTTTTAGCCTTGCGGCCGTACTCCCCAGGCGGGGCACTTAATGCGTTAGCTACGGCGCGGAAAACGTGGAATGTCCCCCACACCTAGTGCCCAACGTTTACGGCATGGACTACCAGGGTATCTAATCCTGTTCGCTCCCCATGCTTTCGCTCCTCAGCGTCAGTTAATGCCCAGAGACCTGCCTTCGCCATCGGTGTTCCTCCTGATATCTGCGCATTTCACCGCTACACCAGGAATTCCAGTCTCCCCTACATCACTCTAGTCTGCCCGTACCCACCGCAGATCCGGAGTTGAGCCCCGGACTTTCACGGCAGACGCGACAAACCGCCTACGAGCTCTTTACGCCCAATAATTCCGGATAACGCTTGCGCCCTACGTATTACCGCGGCTGCTGGCACGTAGTTAGCCGGCGCTTCTTCTGCAGGTACCGTCACTTTCGCTTCTTCCCTACTGAAAGAGGTTTACAACCCGAAGGCCGTCATCCCTCACGCGGCGTCGCTGCATCAGGCTTTCGCCCATTGTGCAATATTCCCCACTGCTGCCTCCCGTAGGAGTCTGGGCCGTGTCTCAGTCCCAGTGTGGCCGGTCACCCTCTCAGGCCGGCTACCCGTCGTCGCCTTGGTAAGCCATTACCTCACCAACAAGCTGATAGGCCGCGAGTCCATCCAAAACCACAAAAGCTTTCCACCAACCACCATGCGATAGTCAGTCATATCCGGTATTAGACCCAGTTTCCCAGGCTTATCCCAGAGTCAAGGGCAGGTTACTCACGTGTTACTCACCCGTTCGCCACTAATCCCCGATGCAAGCACCGGATCATCGTTCGACTTGCATGTGTTAAGCACGCCGCCAGCGTTCATCCTGAGCCAGGATCAAACTCTCCGTTGAAGTAAAACAAAAACAGACACAACCACAACCAGCGGAAATAACACCAGAAATGGCCGCACAAAATTTGAAACCAGCTGTAAAAACCAGACCACCCACAGGGGCGGGCAGCCCGATCAATTCAACCAATCAAAAAACAATCGGTATCAACAAACTTGGCACACTATTGAGTTCTCAAACAACAGACACA
>NZ_JBNHFI010000025.1:0-1824 GCF_059090085.1 Arthrobacter sp. K4-10C
TGTCCGGCGGTGTCCTACTCTCCCACACCCTCCCGGGTGCAGTACCATCGGCGCTGTGGGTCTTAGCTTCCGGGTTCGGAATGGGACCGGGCGTTTCCCCCACGCTATGACCGCCGTAACCCTTCTACCCGCACCCTGGAAGGGGTGGGGAAATCTTGTGGTTACAACATGGTGGTGTTGTTATTCAGTTGTGGTTTTGTTCCCGTGGACAACTGGTGGGTTGTTGGTTGGGAACCACATAGTGGACGCTTGCAGTGTTTTGTTTGTGGTGTAAGTTGTTGGCCTATTAGTACCGGTCAGCTTCACGAGTCGTTAGTCCTCGCTTCCACATCCGGCCTATCAACCCAGTGGTCTGGCTGGGGGCCTCTCACACATACGTGTATGGAAATCTCATCTTGAAGCGAGCTTCCCGCTTAGATGCTTTCAGCGGTTATCCCATCCGAACGTAGCTAATCAGCGGTGCACTTGGCAGTACAACTGACACACCAGAGGTTCGTCCGTCCCGGTCCTCTCGTACTAAGGACAGCCCTTCTCAAATTTCCTGCGCGCGCAGCGGATAGGGACCGAACTGTCTCACGACGTTCTAAACCCAGCTCGCGTACCGCTTTAATGGGCGAACAGCCCAACCCTTGGGACCTACTCCAGCCCCAGGATGCGACGAGCCGACATCGAGGTGCCAAACCATGCCGTCGATATGGACTCTTGGGCAAGATCAGCCTGTTATCCCCGAGGTACCTTTTATCCGTTGAGCGACGGCCATTCCACAATGTACCGCCGGATCACTAGTCCCGACTTTCGTCCCTGCTCGAGATGTCTCTCTCACAGTCAAGCTCCCTTGTGCACTTACACTCGACACCTGATTGCCAACCAGGCTGAGGGAACCTTTGGGCGCCTCCGTTACTTTTTAGGAGGCAACCGCCCCAGTTAAACTACCCATCAGGCACTGTCCCTGACCCGGATTACGGGCCGAAGTTAGATGTCCAAAGTGACCAGAGTGGTATTTCAACGATGACTCCACCCGAACTGGCGTCCGGGCTTCAACGTCTCCCACCTATCCTACACAAGCCACTCCGAACACCAATACCAAACTATAGTAAAGGTCTCGGGGTCTTTCCGTCCTGCTGCGCGTAACGAGCATCTTTACTCGTACTGCAATTTCGCCGAGTTTATGGTTGAGACAGCGGGGAAGTCGTTACTCCATTCGTGCAGGTCGGAACTTACCCGACAAGGAATTTCGCTACCTTAGGATGGTTATAGTTACCACCGCCGTTTACTGGGGCTTAAATTCTCAGCTTCGCCGTGAGGCTAACCGGTCCTCTTAACCTTCCAGCACCGGGCAGGAGTCAGTCCGTATACATCGTCTTGCGACTTCGCACGGACCTGTGTTTTTAGTAAACAGTCGCTTCCCCCTGGTCTCTGCGGCCCCGATCCCCTCCCGGACGCACGGTCCGGTCAAGGTTGGGGCCCCCCTTCTCCCGAAGTTACGGGGGCATTTTGCCGAGTTCCTTAACCATAATTCTCTCGATCGCCTTAGTATTCTCTACCTGATCACCTGTGTCGGTTTGGGGTACGGGCGGCTAAAACCTCGCGTCGATGCTTTTCTCGGCAGCATAGGATCACCAAATCCCCCCAAACGGGGGTCCCATCAGATCTCAGGCACATGAATGGCGGATTTGCCTACCACTCGCCCTACATCCTTAGACCGGGACAACCATCGCCCGGCTCGGCTACCTTCCTGCGTCACACCTGTTAATACGCTTGCCTCCCAGGATCAGGTCCTGCGCTCCACCAAAACCCTTCACCCACAAGGGGTGTCGGGCAGGT
>NZ_JBNHFI010000026.1:0-1745 GCF_059090085.1 Arthrobacter sp. K4-10C
GACCAGGTTTTCTTCCAGGGCCACGCCTCGCCGGGGATGTACGCGCGGGCGTTCATGGAGGGCCGGCTTTCCGAGGAGGACCTGGACGGGTTCCGGCAGGAAAAGTCCCGCGCCGGCCATGCCCTGTCCTCGTACCCGCATCCGCGGCTGATGCCCCAGTTCTGGGAATTTCCCACCGTGTCCATGGGCATCGGGCCGATGAACGCGATCTACCAGGCCCAGTCCAACCGGTACCTGCATAACCGGGGCCTGAAAGACACCTCGGACCAGCAGGTCTGGGCGTTTTTGGGTGACGGGGAAATGGACGAGCCCGAGTCCCGAGGCCTGCTCCAGCTCGCCGCGAACGAGAACCTGGACAACCTGAACTTCGTGATCAACTGCAACCTCCAGCGCCTGGACGGCCCGGTGCGCGGCAACGGCAAGATCATGCAGGAACTCGAAGCGTTCTTCCGCGGCGCGGGCTGGAACGTGATCAAGGTCGTCTGGGGCCGGGAATGGGATGACCTGCTCACCCGCGACACCGACGGGTCGCTGGTGAAGATCATGAACGAAACCCCCGACGGGGACTACCAGACCTACAAGGCCGAATCCGGCGGGTTCGTCCGTGAACACTTCTTCGGCAAGGACCCGGCCACCAAAGACCTCGTCGCGGACCTCACCGATGACCAGATCTGGAACCTCAAACGCGGCGGCCATGACTACCGCAAGGTCTACGCCGCGTACAAGGCAGCCACCGAATTCAAGGGCAAACCCACCGTCATCCTGGCCAAAACCGTCAAGGGCTACGGACTCGGACCCCACTTCGAGGGCCGCAACGCCACCCACCAGATGAAAAAACTCACCCTGGATGACCTGAAGAAGTTCCGCGACCACCTGCGGATCCCGGTCTCGGACGAGCAGCTGGAGAAGGACCCCTACCGGCCGCCGTACTACCACCCGGGCACCGAGGCACCGGAAATCCAGTACATGATGGAGCGCCGGGCCGCTTTGGGCGGATCCGTGCCCGAGCGCCGCTCCAAGCACGCACAGATCACGCTGCCGGACGAGAAGTCCTATGAAGTGGCCAAGCGCGGCTCGGGCAAGCAGCAGGCCGCCACCACCATGGCATTCGTCAGGCTCCTCAAGGACCTGATGCGGGACAAGAACTTCGGCAAGCACATCGCCCCGATCATCCCGGACGAGGCACGCACGTTCGGGATGGACGCGTTCTTCCCCACCGCCAAGATCTACAACCCCAAGGGCCAGAACTACCTGTCCGTGGACCGCGACCTGGTCCTGGCCTACAAGGAATCCCCCGCAGGGCAGCTGATCCACCCCGGCATCAACGAAGCCGGCGCCGTGGCAGCGTTCACCGCCGCCGGCACCGCGTACGCCACCCACGGCGTGCCCCTGGTCCCGGTCTACGTGTTCTACTCCATGTTCGGCTTCCAGCGCACCGGCGACGCCTTCTGGGCCGCAGCGGACCAGATGACCCGCGGCTTCATCATCGGCGCCACCGCAGGCCGGACCACCCTCACCGGCGAAGGCCTCCAGCACGCCGACGGCCACTCCCCCCTGCTCGCCTCCACCAACCCGGCAGTGGTCACCTACGACCCCGCCTACGGCTACGAAATGGGCCACATCATCCGCGACGGCCTGGACCGCATGTACGGCCCGGAATCCGCCGACCGGAACCTGATGTACTACCTCACCGTCTACAACGAACCCATCCTGCAGCCGGCCGAACCCGAGGAACTGGACATCGA
>NZ_JBNHFI010000027.1:0-779 GCF_059090085.1 Arthrobacter sp. K4-10C
AGAGCCTAAGCCGCAAGGGCCTGAGTACGGTATTGCACCGGGCTCAGGCCCTTGAGTTTTGTTGAGATTCTGTTGGTGTTGTACCAGTGGATGTAGTCGTGCAGCGCTGCTTCCAGCGCGTGGGTGTTGAGGAATCGGACGTGGTGGAATAGCTCTTCCTTGAGGTGCCCGAAAAAGTTTTCCATCACTGCGTTGTCATAGCAGTTGCCCCTGCGTGACATGGATTGGGCTGCGCCGGCTCCCGCGAGAAGAGCCCGCCACGAGGCGTGTTGGTACTGAAAGCCCTGGTCTGAATGAACGAGTGGCTGCTGCCCGGGTTCAAGGCAGGCGAGGGCCTTGCGCAGGGAGGTGTTAGTCAGTGCAAGGTTCGGGGAAGTCCCGATGGTGTAGGAGATGATTTGCCGGTCGAAGAGATCCATGACCGGTGAGAGATAGAGCTTCCGGTCCCCGACGGCGAACTCGGTCACGTCTGTCACCCATTTCTGGTTTGGCGCATCGGCCTCGAACTCCCGCTTGAGTTCGTTCGGGGCTATCTTGCCTTGCTCGCCCTGGTAGGAGTTGTAGCGCTTCTTCCGCCGGACCTTGCAGACGAGGCGCAGAGCACGCATCAGCTGCAGTACGGTTTTCTTCGCGACCGTCCACCCATGCTTTAGCAGTTCAGTATGAATCCGCCGGTGGCCGTAACGGGCATGGTTCTCCATGAAGATTTCAGTGACCGCGTCCTTTAGTGCTGCTTGCGGGTCGGGAGTCTGGAGTCGGCTCTGGTGATAGAAGTAGGT
>NZ_JBNHFI010000028.1:0-757 GCF_059090085.1 Arthrobacter sp. K4-10C
GACGATCACCAAAAGGCTTGCGGTCACGGTCACCGAAAGGCTTCCGCTCCCCGCCGCCGAAGGTGCGCCGGTCGCCGTCGCCCTCGCGACGCGGACGGTCACCAAAGGACCGGTTGTCGCGGTCACCGTACTGCTTGCGCTCCCCGCCGCCGAAGGTGCGCCGGTCGCCGTCGCCCTCGCGACGCGGACGGTCGCCGAACGGCTTGCGGTCACGGTCACCGAAAGGCTTCCGCTCGCCACCGCCGGCCGCACCCCTGGCGGAGTCGTTGTTGTCACGGTTCGCCCGGGATCGGAATCCGCGCGGATCCCCGCCAGAGTTATTGTTTCCGCGGAAGGCTCCGCGGTCGTTACCGCGGTTGCCACCGTTGTGCTCGGCCATGATGGATTCCTCCTGTTGTGAGTCGACCACTGGCGCAACTGCAGCCGCTCGTATCCGTGTTTCGTTTCCTACGCAACCCGAAATCAAGCGCTTCGAAGTCCGTACATCTTCATCAATTCTAGGGGAGCCCCCTAATCCACCGGGACAGTCCAGGCCCGAAGGACCGCATCGTGGCAATCTTCACACCAACGCTCTCTCGCGTTTGGCGGGTTTCCCCTGGACGCTCTCTCAGGTTTGGCGGGTTTCGGGGTGACGCTCTCGCGTTGGGAGAGGGTGTGGTGTTGGGGGTGGGTTTTTAAATGTGGGAGGCCCCAACCGTGTGGTTGGGGCCTCGACCGTGATGTGTTGTCCGGCGGTGTCCTACTCTCCCACACCCTC
>NZ_JBNHFI010000029.1:0-474 GCF_059090085.1 Arthrobacter sp. K4-10C
GCCGGGGAGGTGCTGCATGCGGCGACGTTCTTCTCGGTCGGTGGCGGGTTCATTGTCCGGGAAGGGGAAGAGGACGCGGCGCAGCAGGAACTGGAGGCGTCCAGGCAGGAGCTGCCGTTGCCGTTCAGGACGGCCGCGGAACTGCTGGAGCATTGCCGGGACACCGGGCTGGGTATTTCGGACGTGATGCTGCTCAATGAAAAAGCCTCCCGGGGCGAGGATGAGATCCGGGCCGGGCTGCTGCAGATCTGGTCAGTGATGGAGAGCTGTGTGGCCACCAGCCTCAAGCGCGAGGGTGTGTTGCCGGGCGGGCTGAACGTGCGCCGCCGCGCCCCGGACTGGTACGCCCGGCTGAAGAAGGAATCCGGCCGCCCCAACCAAGACCATGACGGGGACCAGGACAGCGCGTGGGATGCGGGCCCGTTCGACCCCAGGTATTGGCAGGAGTGGGTGAACCTGGTGGCGCTGGCGGTG
>NZ_JBNHFI010000030.1:0-463 GCF_059090085.1 Arthrobacter sp. K4-10C
CTTCGTCCTACCTGCAGCATCCGGTGTTCAATACGTACCGGTCGGAGACGCAGCTGTTGCGGTATATCCGGAAGTTGTCGGACCGGGACCTGGCGCTGGACCGGACCATGATTCCGCTGGGTTCGTGCACGATGAAGCTGAATGCCACGGTGGAGATGGAGGCCATTTCCTGGCCGGAGTTCGCCTCGATCCACCCGTTCGCCCCGGATTCGCAGACCGAGGGCTGGCGTGAGCTGATCGCGGGCCTGGAGGCGGACCTGACCGAGATCACCGGGTATGACCAGGTCTCCATCCAGCCCAACGCCGGTTCCCAGGGCGAGCTGGCGGGCCTGCTGGCGATCCGCGGCTACCACCATTCGCGGGGCGATGGCCAGCGCAACGTGTGCCTGATCCCGGCCTCCGCGCACGGCACCAACGCCGCCTCCGCGGTCCTTGCGGGCATGAAGGTGGTGGTCGTGGCCAC
>NZ_JBNHFI010000031.1:0-443 GCF_059090085.1 Arthrobacter sp. K4-10C
ACGGGCAGGTGCCGTTCGGACGGGCGCAGGTACTGGGTGATGGTGACCAGGTCGCAGCCTGCGTCGTGGAGGTCGCGGAGGGCTTCGGAGATTTCCTGGCGGGTTTCGCCCATGCCCAGGATGAGGTTGGATTTGGTGACCATGCCTTGGTCCCGGCCCTGGGTGATGACGTCAAGGGAGCGTTCGTAGCGGAACGCGGGGCGGATGCGCTTGAAGATCCTGGGGACGGTTTCGACGTTGTGGGCGAAGACTTCGGGTTTGGAGTCGCAGATCGCTGTGATGTGGTCGGGGTTGCCGGAGAAGTCCGGGATGAGGAGTTCGACGCCGGTGCCGGGGTTTAGTTCGTGGATCTTGCGGACGGTTTCGGCGTAGAGCCAGACGCCTTCGTCTTCGAGGTCGTCGCGGGCGACGCCGGTGACGGTGGCGTAGCGCAGGGCCATGGC
>NZ_JBNHFI010000032.1:0-439 GCF_059090085.1 Arthrobacter sp. K4-10C
GGTCCGATGATGCAGCAGATTTCACCGCTGGCGATCTCCAGGTTGATGTCTTTCAGGACCGTTTTGGGGCCGAAGGACTTTCGGATTTTCTGGGCAAGAATCGTGCCGTCGTTGCTCATCGGGCAGCGCCTTCCGGGTCAGTCAGCACAACCGGCTTGGCCTTGCGGGGAAGCCTGGAGGTTGAGCGGGAGTATTTCTGTTCGAGCTTGGACTGCGGGTAGCTCAGCAGCAGCGTCATCACCAGGTACCAGAGGCTGGCGACGATCAGCAGCGGGATGGTCTCGTAAGTGCGCGCGTAAATCAGCTGCGCGCTCTGCAGCAGCTCGGCAACACCGAGGACACTGACCAGCGAGGTTCCCTTGAACATGCCGATGACCTGGTTACCGGTTGCCGGGATGATCGAGGGCATCGCCTGCGGGATGATCACCTTGCGCATCCT
>NZ_JBNHFI010000033.1:0-438 GCF_059090085.1 Arthrobacter sp. K4-10C
CCGCCGCCGGGATGGTCCTTGCCCCGGAAGAAGTGGTTGAAACCCACCTCGTACAGCGTCGCCGCCCCGGCATAGGTGGAAATGTGCCCGCCCACCGCAATGTCCGGCCGCTGCGCCCGGTGCACCATCACCGCAGCGTTCCAGCGCATGTACGCCCGGTACCGGCGCTCGAACTCCTCGTTGCCCGGGAACGGCGCTTCCTGGTCCACCGGGATCGTGTTCACATAGTCCGTGGTGGTCACCATCGGCACCCCGACGCTCTGCGCACCCGCACGCTGCAGCAGGCTCCGCATGATGTATTGGGCACGCTCGGTACCCTGTTCCCTGATCAACGCATCCAGGGACTCAACCCACTCCGCAGTCTCTTCCGGATCACGATCAGGCAGCTGGTTAGTCAACCCGCTGAGGATATGGGAGGTATCTTCTCCTGCAGCCACG
>NZ_JBNHFI010000034.1:0-383 GCF_059090085.1 Arthrobacter sp. K4-10C
AACGGGCATGGTTCTCCATGAAGATTTCAGTGACCGCGTCCTTTAGTGCTGCTTGCGGGTCGGGAGTCTGGAGTCGGCTCTGGTGATAGAAGTAGGTCGACCGGGCCAGTCCGGCAACGTCCAGAAGTACATCCAGCCGGTGTTCGGCCTTGAGAGCGATGACGGCACGGGCCTTTAGCACCGCCCCTCGTCCCTCAAGGCCTGCACTTTTCCCAAGAAGGCCACCTCTGCCCTCAGGCGCTCGTTCTCGCGGCGCAGACGCTGCAGCTCTGATTCAGGCTTCGCAGGAGCAGCAAGGCTTGATTTGGGACGGCCTTTCGGTTTCGGGCGCAGGCCTTCCTGGCCCTCATCCCTGTATTGCTGAGCCCACTTCTCCAGCAAAC
>NZ_JBNHFI010000035.1:0-359 GCF_059090085.1 Arthrobacter sp. K4-10C
GTCATCACCAGTTGGAGGTCGATGCCGGTGATCCCGCCCGGGGTGCCGGTGACCCGCTCGACCAGGGCGTCCGCCATGACCTGGCCCCGGGACCGGTCATCCCCGCGGCGCGGGCGGCGTCGGCCTCCCGGGTCAGGGCCGTGTACGCGGCCACGCCCTGCGCGACGGGCAGCAGCGCTGTCAGGTAGGTCATGGTGTCCGGTGCCGGCCGCAGGGACACGGTCCGCCCGGTGATGGCCTGGCTGGCCCGCCGCGACCGAGCGCGGGTCCCGCCGGTACGCCGCGGCCCGGACCGCGCTGATGATGGCCCGGTCCCCGGCCCCGTCCAGGGTGCCGGTGTCCGCGGCGAGTTCCTCATC
>NZ_JBNHFI010000036.1:0-310 GCF_059090085.1 Arthrobacter sp. K4-10C
GCCAGATTCCTGAGATGCCGCCCAGTGAGGCGCATCAGAAGGCTGATAACGCTTCGCTGGGTGAGTTGCTGGGTGATGTGACCCGGGACCTGTCCACGCTGATGCGCCAGGAACTGGAGCTGGCCAAAGCCGAAGCGAAACAGTCAGCCACCAGGGCCGGGAAGGGCGGCGGCATGCTCGCCGGCGCCGGCGTGGCCGGACACTTCGTCCTGGTCTTCCTGTCGCTGGCGCTGATGTTCGCCCTGGGCGCCCTGATGCCCCTGGGCTGGGCCGCCGTGATCGTCGCCGTGATCTGGGCCATCATCGCCGC
>NZ_JBNHFI010000037.1:0-294 GCF_059090085.1 Arthrobacter sp. K4-10C
ATATCGTCGGGAAGTACTTCTTCGCCGAGTCGATCCTGCGCGGGCTGATGCTTACGATCTTCCTCACGGTCGCGTCCATGGCCCTGGGAACCCTGCTCGGGCTGGCCCTGGCGGTCATGCGTTCCTCGCACGTGAAGCCGGTGTCCATCGCCGCGGGGCTTTACATCACGTTGTTCCGCGGCACCCCGGTGCTGGTCCAGCTGATCTTCTGGTTCAACATCTCCGCCCTGTACCCGGATTTGAGGATCGGGATCCCGTTCACCGATATCGGCACGGCCGTGGACACGAACGCGA
>NZ_JBNHFI010000038.1:0-275 GCF_059090085.1 Arthrobacter sp. K4-10C
TCCTTGGAAAAAGCCGGTGCCGTCCCGGTCCCCTCACATTAGGGGTATCGGCCCCCCTCAGGCGAGGCTGTCCCGCCGTCGGGGAGTCAGCGCACGATGGTAGTGCACTCATTGGGGGGTGCGTGCTGCGAGGGGGAATCGTGGAGCAATTGAGTGGATGGGCCATGCCCATGGCCGTGCAAATGATCGGAAATTTACGGATCCGTCGCGGCGAAACCGTGTTGACCGCCGACAAACTGGGCGGCCCGAAGCCGCGTCAGGTGCTGGAAATCTTG
>NZ_JBNHFI010000039.1:0-267 GCF_059090085.1 Arthrobacter sp. K4-10C
CCAGGTGCGCCTTGGCCGCGACCGGGCCGACACCGGGTCCGCCGCCGCCGTGCGGGATGCAGAAGGTCTTGTGCAGGTTCAGGTGCGAGACGTCCCCACCGAACTTGCCCGGCTGCGCCAGGCCGACCAGGGCGTTGAGGTTCGCCCCGTCGATGTACACCTGCCCGCCCGCGGCGTGGACCGCGTCACAGACCTCGCGCACGTCCCCGTCGTACACCCCGTGCGTGGACGGGTAGGTGATCATGATGCAGGACAACACATCCCGGT
>NZ_JBNHFI010000040.1:0-262 GCF_059090085.1 Arthrobacter sp. K4-10C
CTACCTTCCTGCGTCACACCTGTTAATACGCTTGCCTCCCAGGATCAGGTCCTGCGCTCCACCAAAACCCTTCACCCACAAGGGGTGTCGGGCAGGTTTCGGGCAGTTAGTATCCCCTGTTCAACATGGACGGTTTTTCGCCGGTACGGGAATATCAACCCGTTGTCCATCGACTACGCCTGTCGGCCTCGCCTTAGGTCCCGACTTACCCAGGGCAGATTAGCTTGACCCTGGAACCCTTGATCATCCGGCGGACGGGTTT
>NZ_JBNHFI010000041.1:0-262 GCF_059090085.1 Arthrobacter sp. K4-10C
CTACCTTCCTGCGTCACACCTGTTAATACGCTTGCCTCCCAGGATCAGGTCCTGCGCTCCACCAAAACCCTTCACCCACAAGGGGTGTCGGGCAGGTCTCGGGCAGTTAGTATCCCCTGTTCAACATGGACGGTTTTTCGCCGGTACGGGAATATCAACCCGTTATCCATCGACTACGCCTGTCGGCCTCGCCTTAGGTCCCGACTTACCCAGGGCAGATTAGCTTGACCCTGGAACCCTTGATCATCCGGCGGACGGGTTT
>NZ_JBNHFI010000042.1:0-261 GCF_059090085.1 Arthrobacter sp. K4-10C
CGTCCATGAAGATCAGGGAGTCGGCCACTTCGCGGGCGAAGCCCATTTCGTGGGTGACGACGACCATGGTCATGCCTTTCTTGGCGAGGTCTTTCATCACGGCGAGGACTTCACCGACTTTTTCGGGGTCCAGGGCGCTGGTGGGTTCGTCGAAGAGCATGATCTCCGGGTCCATGGCCAGGGACCGGGCGATCGCGACGCGCTGCTGCTGTCCGCCGGAGAGCTGGGCGGGGTAGTAGTCCCCGAACCCGGCCAGGCCGA
>NZ_JBNHFI010000043.1:0-261 GCF_059090085.1 Arthrobacter sp. K4-10C
TGACCAGCGAGGTTCCCTTGAACATGCCGATGACCTGGTTACCGGTTGCCGGGATGATCGAGGGCATCGCCTGCGGGATGATCACCTTGCGCATCCTTGTGCCCGCGCTCATCCCGAGCGAGTCGGCGGCCTCGATCTGGCCCTTGCCCACCGAGGAGAAACCCCCGCGGATAATCTCGGCCATGTACGCCGCCTCGTTCAGCGTCAGGCCGACCAGGGCCGCGGTGATCGGGCCCATGATCGCGTTCGTGTCCACGGCCG
>NZ_JBNHFI010000044.1:0-261 GCF_059090085.1 Arthrobacter sp. K4-10C
TTGCCCAGAAAATCCGAAAGTCCTTCGGCCCCAAAACGGTCCTGAAAGACATCAACCTGGAGATCGCCAGCGGTGAAATCTGCTGCATCATCGGACCCTCCGGCTCCGGCAAGTCCACCATCCTGCGCTGCATCAACGGCCTGGAAACCGTCGACTCCGGCGTACTGAAGGTCAACGGCGAGGACTTCGGCTACTACGAAACCGACACCGCCTACCACGCCCTGCCGCCCAAGAAACTGGCCCAGCAGCGCACCCGGGTCG
>NZ_JBNHFI010000045.1:0-255 GCF_059090085.1 Arthrobacter sp. K4-10C
CCAACGGCGCGGACCACGAAATCCTCTCCCGTGAGGACATGGCCGAACGCTACCCCCAGCACAACCTCCGCCCCGACGACATCGCCGTCTACGACCCCCACGCCGGCGCCCTACGCACCGACTGCGCCGTCACCGCCGCCATCGAAGCCGCCCAGACCAACGGGGCCACCATCCACACCAACACCCCCATCGACAACATCCAAGAGACACCCGACGGCGTCACCATCACCTCCCGCGACAAGACCTGGACCTTCG
>NZ_JBNHFI010000046.1:0-234 GCF_059090085.1 Arthrobacter sp. K4-10C
TGGGAGCAGCAGACACCGCCACCACCCGCATGCAGGACACAGTCTCCTCCGGCACCAGCCACACCGGAGACGCCCTGCACTCCACCGGCGACACCCTCCACGGCGCCAAGGACAACGTCGCCGCCAGGCTCTCCGATGCCGGGACCGCGATCTCCCACGCACCGGACCAGGTCAAAGCCCAGGCCCAGGGCAACCCCCTGGCCGCCGGGCTCATCGCCTTCGGCGCCGGCATGC
>NZ_JBNHFI010000047.1:0-233 GCF_059090085.1 Arthrobacter sp. K4-10C
TCATCATCACCATGCGCGAAACCGGCAAGGACATGAGCTCCAAATACAAAGAAACCGCCATGGGCGGCCTCGCCGTCAACGTCGTCGAATGCTGACATCTGCCAGCGCCAAGAACCACAAACAAAGGAAGCAACCATGACACTGGCACCTGAAGGCCGGAAGATGCTGCGGATCGAGCAGCGCAACGCGGCCGTCCCGGTGGAGCGCAAGCCGGACTGGATCAAGGCCAAGGT
>NZ_JBNHFI010000048.1:0-228 GCF_059090085.1 Arthrobacter sp. K4-10C
GCAACGCGGCCGTCCCGGTGGAGCGCAAGCCGGACTGGATCAAGGCCAAGGTCCAGATGGGACCGGAGTTCGTCGGGCTCAAAAACCTGGTCAAAAAAGAAGGCCTGCACACCGTCTGCGAAGAAGCCGGCTGCCCCAACATCTTCGAATGCTGGGAAGACAAGGAAGCCACCTTCCTCATCGGCGGCTCCGAATGCACCCGCCGCTGCGACTTCTGCCAGATCGACA
>NZ_JBNHFI010000049.1:0-227 GCF_059090085.1 Arthrobacter sp. K4-10C
TGAGTTCCTTGCGGCCGATGCTGGCCAGGATGGCGGCGATGATGGCCCAGATCACGGCGACGATCACGGCGGCCCAGCCCAGGGGCATCAGGGCGCCGAGGGCGAACATCAGCGCCAGCGACAGGAAGACCAGGACGAAGTGTCCGGCCACGCCGGCGCCGGCGAGCATGCCGCCGCCCTTCCCGGCCTTGGTGGCTGACTGTTTCGCTTCGGCTTTGGCCAGCTCC
>NZ_JBNHFI010000050.1:0-216 GCF_059090085.1 Arthrobacter sp. K4-10C
TTTTGAGCTGGTCCGCGGCTTCGCGTTCTTTCTGGCTGGCCGGGATCAGGGCGGAGAGGAGCATGCCGGCGCCGAAGGCGATGAGCCCGGCGGCCAGCGGGTTGCCCTGGGCCTGGGCCTTGACCTGGTCCGGTGCGTGGGAGATCGCGGTCCCGGCGTCGGAGAGCCTGGCGGCGACGTTGTCCTTGGCGCCGTGCAGGGTGTCGCCGGTGGAGT
>NZ_JBNHFI010000051.1:0-216 GCF_059090085.1 Arthrobacter sp. K4-10C
CACTGACGGGGATGCCGCACACGTTCGTGGCGTTCCGGTCGGGGTTGTTGAATGAGTGGCGGACCACGCTGGTGGTGAGGGAGACAGCCTGCCTGTCGGTGGAGGACCGGTTCGCCGTCGATGAGGAACTCGCCGCGGACACCGGCACCCTGGACGGGGCCGGGGACCGGGCCATCATCAGCGCGGTCCGGGCCGCGGCGTACCGGCGGGACCCGC
>NZ_JBNHFI010000052.1:0-210 GCF_059090085.1 Arthrobacter sp. K4-10C
AGACCATGCCGACCCGGGTGCGCTGCTGGGCCAGTTTCTTGGGCGGCAGGGCGTGGTAGGCGGTGTCGGTTTCGTAGTAGCCGAAGTCCTCGCCGTTTACCTTCAGCACGCCTGAGTCGACGGTCTCCAGGCCGTTGATGCAGCGCAGGATGGTGGACTTGCCGGAGCCGGAAGGTCCGATGATGCAGCAGATTTCACCGCTGGCGATCT
>NZ_JBNHFI010000053.1:0-207 GCF_059090085.1 Arthrobacter sp. K4-10C
GGTCTTCGGTTTTGTCATCGAGGAGCAGCGCGCGGGCCCACCCGGCCGGGACGATCCCGTAGCCGGGAAGGCGGGCGGGTTCGCTGTCGCCCTGGAACAGGGTCCGGTCGGTCATCACCAGTTGGAGGTCGATGCCGGTGATCCCGCCCGGGGTGCCGGTGACCCGCTCGACCAGGGCGTCCGCCATGACCTGGCCCCGGGACCGGT
>NZ_JBNHFI010000054.1:0-207 GCF_059090085.1 Arthrobacter sp. K4-10C
GGTTCCTGCTCGCTGCGGGCGCGGTGGGGGTGTTGTACAAGGAGCAGGCCTCGATCTCCGGGGCCGAGGTCGGCTGCCAGGGCGAGGTGGGGTCGGCATCATCGATGGCCGCCGCGGGCCTGGCCGAGGTGATGGGCGGGTCCCCGGCGCAGGTGGAAAACGCCGCGGAAATCGCGATGGAACACAACCTGGGCCTGACCTGCGACC
>NZ_JBNHFI010000055.1:0-201 GCF_059090085.1 Arthrobacter sp. K4-10C
GGCTGGTCCAGGTGCCCTGCATCGAACGGAACGCGATCGCCGCCGCGAAGGCGATCAACGCCGCGAAGATGGCGCTCTGGGGCGACGGCACCCACCGCGTCTCCCTCGACGAGGTCATCATCACCATGCGCGAAACCGGCAAGGACATGAGCTCCAAATACAAAGAAACCGCCATGGGCGGCCTCGCCGTCAACGTCGTCG